>SAAM01000234.1 GCA_009929415.1 Clostridia bacterium
AAGCAGTCTGCCAAGCATATAGTTCAATATATGATATCCCATGACCTGGTGACAAAAGAAATTGTTTACCTGTTTACATACCATGCGATATTGTCTCGCGACAAATCCCTTCTTGCTGAACTGGCCCGGAAATGGGATAACTGGGCTGATCCCGGCAGAGCGCCGAATCCGCTTTATGCAGCGGTAAACATGAATGATCCGGACATACTGCGTTTTATTCTGGATCTTGGTGCCGGAAAACCGGAGGGTGCATTCAGACATACACTCAGCATGGCGGTATCAAAGGGAAATATCGGCGTGCTTAAAATACTTCTTGAAGCCGGAGCTGATCCCAATGCAGAGGGTATCGTGTCCAGCGGTGCATCCAACCTTCCTCTGATCGCTGCCGCAGAGTTCAATGACCCGAAGATGGTTCAGATGCTTCTTGACCATGGGGCAGACCCTGATCTTACTAACAGTGAAGGCGAACTCGCCCTTGCAAAAGCTTCGCGCTTAGGGAATGATAAGCTTATTTCTCCCCTGCTGAAAGGCGGAGCCAATATCAATGCTATTCAGCGTAACGGCTGGGGAGCACTTCATTATGCCGCGGTACATGGAACCATCGGCTTAATGACCAAGCTGCTTAAAAACGGTGCCGATCCTGATATAAAAGACCGCCGGGGAGACACCCCTTACGGTATCTGGTTAAGGGCGGCGGATCAGGGCAAGCGTGCGCAATACAAGGACAAACTGGAGGAAGAAATCAGAAAGGCACAGGAAAAAACAGCAAAAAAGAGGCAGGAAACGGATCCAGGTCCGGAACTATAAAAAAGAGGGGCGGAAATTCCGCCCCTTCTTTTGTCCTGATATATTTTTATCAGATTTCATCGAAAAACTCGATTTCACCAGGCTCAGCAACTGCAAAACGATCAGTAATATCTGGAGCGGTCGGTTCAAACACCGGAGCCGGTGTCTTTGCAGGTACTTTTTCAGGTTCTGTCTCTGAGATATGTTCGGTTTCCTTCTCTTCGTAGAAGACATCCCTGTCTGCCGCTACGTCAAGATCTGCTATAACTCCGCTGATACCGACGTTGGCTCTTGCGCTTGAAATTGTTCCGTCAGAATCCATCGATATTCTTTCAAACGAACACGATTCTCCGTCGCTTATTATTATATTAGCTTCATGCCTGTCGGCAGCGTCATTGGATACAGTCATCGCATATATGATCTGCATTGGCATCGGGGAATCATCTCCCTCGAGACTGTCCAGCTCATCATCTGTATGTTTTTTATACGGAGTTTCATCGCTATGGATCACACGTGCCTCTCTTTCGATATAGTCGTTAAGAGTTCGGTATACAGTCTCGTTGATCTGAACCAGTTCATCAGGCATTCCTTCATTCATGTGATTAAAATGTTCACGAAGTTCATCCCGGTGAAGATACGTTGTTTCAGGAATAGCTTTGCGCCACAATATCTTGTTGATTTCGGTCCCGAGCAGATCTGTAAATACTCCTTTCTCAGCTCCCAGTTCCCTGCGATCAGCCAATGCTTCAATGATCTTATTATACTGGCGTGTAAAGATCATGTGCGAAATGGGATCCGCCTCTTCCCTGCATGTCTTAGCCAGTCCATCCAGTATTTTAAGCATTGCAGATCTGGTTTTTTCAGAAATTTCAAGCTTTTTTATCTTCTCACGCGTGCTGTCAAATGCTCGTTCCAGCTCGCTGATCTGTACTGCACCATCTGAAAACATACTGTAAGACATTCCCCGTAAAGTCCTGAATTCGGCATTCAGCAGCACTGCCCTGATCCCTTGGTATTTCTCGGGATCAGAGTATATGGAATCCCATATGCGTGAATACGCTTCGGGATCCCTTTCAAGATTTTTAATGTCTTCGGGCATAGCCATATCTTTGATAGCATAATTCCTGTTTATATTTTCCAGTACCCTCAACATCTCTGTTCTGTCTTCCTGTGTAATATCAGGTGCGGTCTTCTGGTACACGCCGCTTATGAAATTTTTATATGTCTTGGGTTGTTCCAGCACATAATCGACACGGATATAATCTGACATTCTATGTTCGTATCCGGGTTCCGTCAGAAGAAACCCTTCCTCGATCATAGCCGGTGTGGCAAATGTATACTCTCTTATACCCGGCGCAAAAGATACCATGCTCAGTCCTTTTCTCAGGTTCGGTAAAGATTCATTTGATTGCAGATATCTGCCTTTGTCAGGATTTCCCTTATATATATCTCTGCTGCGAAATTTTCCCATATATATCCCTCCATAGATTAAAAGGCTTAACGCCCGTTTTATCGGTTATATTTCTTTAATGTTGCTTATTATAAGTTTACAAGCGTTTTCATTAACTTATCAATTTATTTACATTTTTATGAATATTCTTGGACTGTTATTGTTTAACACTATTTTTCTCAATACAATAGATAAGGCGGTTAATATCAGATATATATTATCGGAGGAACGACCAATGGCGAAATACGACATTTTCTGCGACGATGATGAAATAATGGCAGATGACGAGATAATACAGAACAGAAGCGGTAAAAAACCCAGGTTCCCGAAAGAAGAACGGGTCAATAAACGCATGTCAAACAAACTGAATAAAAATATAGAAAAGAATTCTGTGGAAGAGAAAAATTCAATTGAAACATTACTTAATAAAATATCTGCCGGAGCCACACTTAAATTTCCAGACAACTCCGAAATGAGAAATGAACAACATGTGGTCCATGTGACCGGTTCCGAAAAAGACGGAGCAATAAAAGAAAATCAGCCTGCAGACAGCAATGGACAACGTCACAAACATAGGGCTATAGTACATGTGGAATATGGACCTGTGGTCAAGGACAGCGGATCCGATATTTCTCCCGAAGAATTTTGCAAAAATGTAAATTTAAAATTTACAACAAGTGATCCTATGGTACTGAAAATATTTCAGGATCCGCTTAACATACCAAAGGGAACAAAGTACCTTATTGTAGATCAGTATTTTGAATATGGCTGTATATGCGCGGTAGAGCAGATCGTAAAAAAGAATAAGAGCGGTACTATGCTGGTATTCAAAAGACTGGATACCGGCGGGATTACTACCTATACAGATGCAAGTATCAAGGACGCAAAAGAAATAAGATATATAAAATAATAAGGAGGGGTGGTAATGGCAGAAGAAGTTAAACAGCAGAAACAGGAACGTCCGAAATTCATTATGTACAACAATATGAAATATCTGCCACTGCCTCCTGAAATACTGAAGGAAATGCGGCAGGGCGGGATCCTCAGAAACCA
>SAAM01000235.1 GCA_009929415.1 Clostridia bacterium
ACAGATGGCGATAACCAGGAGTTTGTTGGTATCGTGCATTGGAGAAAGCCAAAGTGCGGGGATTATGTCTTCCATCCCGAATATGCTGCCGTAAAGTACACCAAAGACCATAGAGCTTACGGCTGCAGATTTGATGACCTGCCCGAAGGAACGCTTCATTATCCCCCGCTTGACCATATACATTGCGCCAAGGAATATCATCAGGCCGTGTCCAATGTCCCCGAACATGAAACCAAAAAACAGAATGAAGGATATGGCTACTATCGGAGAAGGGTCTATCTCTCCGTAAGAGGGCAGGCTGTACATCGAAACTATGTCCTGGAAAGCCCTGAAAATGGGATTGTTCTGCAGAAGCGTCGGTATGCGTATGCCTGAGTAACTTATGTCCTTCGTCTCTTCCACCATTACTGTCGTCATCGGTGCCTCATCCTCGACAGTTTTTCTGATCGATGCCAGGGTATCTGCAGGTATCCAGCCTGAAAGCACGAACATCCCGCTTACTTCACCGCGGCCCTTGCACACATCGTAGACCCTCTGCATCGTGTAGAGCTGAGAGTAGAGCAGTTCATATTCGGACCGCTGTTCCCTGAGCATGTCCTTGGCAGCCTTTGCCAGCCCTTTGATGGCTCTCTGGTGGTTGGCTATCCTTTTATTTACAAGGGTAAGGGGGTCCGCCCCTTTCAACTGAGATGCGATCTCTTTTAATGAAAATTCTTTGAAGTAAACAGCTTCGAGAAGCTTTCTGGTCGATTCTTCATAGCCTTTTACCGTCAACACAATGACCCATGTATTGCCGTTTATCACAGTCAGCTCATTCGTTGCTATTGGAGATTCTTCGCTGCTTTCCGTCAGTCTCTGGTAGTTTTCGTTGGATAACCGGCCAAAAAACGGCACAAGAAATGTGCCACCGGCAAGCACCTCAGGACCGAACTCAGTACCTTTCAGCGCTTCTACGAACAGCTTGGTGGCGGAAAGGAGCTCTTCCTCTTCGGACAGCACGATCCTTCTCTTTTCCCATACTTCAAGCCTTTTTGAGGTCTGATCAACTTTCCTGCGGGCTGCCGACAGAGTAAAATCTTTGGTCAGCGTGACAGGAGAAGGATCCGGGATCATTTCTCCGGCGATCTTCCATACTGTTGTGACCTTTGTCAGAAGTTCGTCGTACGGGTTTTCTGTTTCGGTCGTTACCTTGGACCGGAGGTTCCTGTCGTTTACCAGAAGGTCGAGCGGCAAAGGCTGGAAGCCCCCTGTCAATACCATCTGACGGGCTACGGGCTCCATTTCTGAGTCGGGCCCTATCATGGTCAGTGCGACCATCTTCATTACTGCCATTTGGGTTCACCCCCGGTGATTATCGGCCTTATAAGGTAATTGGCCGCATTTCTGCGATCGTAATCATATCTGACATCCTCTATCACACGGATCACATCGTCCAATTCATGAGATTTTAATACAAAATAACTGATAGCTGTATGAAAACCCGGCGGTCCCTTCTGGAATATTGCCAGGGCTTTGAGATAATTGTATCTCTTTATGGACATCTCAAGTGCGAGTTCCCGGTCTTCCTGTTCCAGAGCGCTTCTGAAAATGCCCGCATAGACAGGGAAAGATTCCTCCAGCCTGTTGATCCTCTCTTCCCACGTGGTTCCCTTCGACATTTCGCGGAGATGGTGGGTCTTTACCTTGTATTTCACCGGGAGCATCCTGCTGAGCGTCTCTTCAAGAGTCATGTGATAATACCAGACGCACCTGTGAAAATGGTAAAGGTTGAGGAGATCGATCCTGGTCCCGAACATTGGCTCAAGTAATTTCTGCTCGTTTTCAGGCAGACCTCTGAGGTCATTGTATAAAGATGTTTCTACCAGGTTATCGATAGCGATCTCAAGCGAAAAAAGGGACTCTTCACCGTTTATCAGGCGTTTGACCGGTTCTGTGAGGACTTTGTGATATCTCGTGTCTTTAAGCGCTTCAAGGACATCGTTATAGTCCCTGCTGTTCAGCAGGAGGTCATAGGAGAGTTTTGATCCAGGGACGGTAAAAAGACGTCTTCTCATCTCGTCACGGTCAAGCCTCTTTGTCCTTATCCATCTGAAAATGCTTTTAAGGTGTTCTGCCTCGTACCATCCGAGCCAGTTGGTAAATAAATGACGCCTGGGGCCAGAAAGGTAATAAAGAAAAGAAGTCGCTTCAGAGAGTATCGACGATCTGACGGCATTTTCAAGGTCTACACGATGCACTTTCGCAGGCGGCAGGGTCTCCATGTGCTCTTTGTATCCCTCCGTCTGCTTGAGAAAGTCTGCTATCTCACTGATGCTGTTAAGGTTCAGCAAAGCCCAGTGCTCATCAGAAGTAAGAAGCTTGCTGAAGAGCACGTGTGATTTGACACCTATGGCTGTTGCCTGCCCCTTTGATGTGGAGTGCAACCTTAATTACCCCTTTTTGTTTTCGAAATATATCTTTCTGCTATCTCAGAAACCATAGAATGGATCACAGGATCGGCATTTTCCTCAAAGCGTTTCTGCATACGCGTCCTTTCCTCTTTTCCCAGGACGGCTATCTGTTCAGCTTCCGTCCTTGCGGAATTGAGGGCTGTCTCCATCAGACCCTTTGCCTGCTCCCTCGCGGAAGCCATCTGGTTTGCACGTTCCATTGAAAACTTTTCCTGCGCTGTGCGAAGAAAGCCATCTGATTCATTTTTTGAGTCCTCAACTATCCTTTTTGCCTCTGATTCCGCTCCAAGCAGAACTGCGAGAACTTCCTGCAATGTACCCATCGTCATTACCTCCGGAATTTGACTACTTTTTTGTCTTTTTCTGAGCCATCTTCATCCTTGTAAAGTCTTCACGCTCCCCCTCCTCCAGGACGTCGGATATAAATCTTATATCGGCCCGGTTTGAAGGGATAACTACCTTTTCAAGAGCGTTTACCCGCCTGTGTGTTTTTCTTATCTGTACAGCAAGCCTGTAAACGCTTGTCTCAACTTCTGCAAGCTGCGCAAGCAGGACCATTACTTTTCGGAATTTTGCATATGCCGCATCCATTGCACCTGAAGATCCGTAAAATGAATAACTTGGAACAGTTTTATCAGATAACGGGTCAACATCGGGTATTTCCACACCCATTACCGAGCGTAGGCGTACTGTGATGTCAGATGTAAGGGGAACTGCCTCTGAAATATCTTCAACAGTATCTATCCCAAGAGATATGTTTGCCTTTTGAAGGGCATCATATGCCTCTTTGAAAATTCGTTCAACATCCTTCTGG
>SAAM01000236.1 GCA_009929415.1 Clostridia bacterium
TGGGGATTTGACCGAAAGAAATGAATGTTTTTTGCAACAGGGGAAATCGATATCTGAAGGAATTATATGCATTGAAAGGCTACACTTTGTGCCGTACACTAGCAGTTGGTAATTCTTTCCTCAGAGCGATTGCATTGGGGGATTATGGAGGGTAGGAATGGGCAAGGTTTTTGCAGAACGAGTTCTGTATATAAAATTGGGCAGAGGTGGGATGTTTGAGACTGAATGCATCGAGCACAATGGTACGATAAAATTGGGTTACAACGATTGTGATCATGAATTATGCATGCAAGGTAAGTGGAATGAACTGAAGGAAACCATGCGTGAAGACTCAATGGACCCAGGTTCTCTTACTCGACATATTGAACAGATCAGAAAATTCTATGAAGAACCCAGCTCGACCATGTGGATAACATTCCACAAGAATCATCTTTGGTATTGCTTCGCAGAAGAAACAGTTAGCATTAATAGTGATGGAACCAAAGAGAGAAAAACAATCAATGGATGGAAGGATTTCGATGAGAAGGGGAGCCCATTGGAAATCCTTGGTCTGAATGGGAACCTGACTCAGGTTCAACGCTTCCAAGGGACGATTTGCAATATCCAGGAACAAAATTACTTGCTCAGACGGATCAACTGCGAGCAAAGCGAGGAACAAAAATATATAGAATCGAACTTGAGGGAGATCAAACTGAATCTTGGAAAATTGATCAGGAAGTTGAATCCAAAGGATTTTGAGATCTTTGTTGACTTGGTATTTCGCAATGCCGGCTGGTCGCGTGTAGGACAAATGGGCAAGACAATCAAGAATGTTGACATCCAATTGACTTCTCCGGTTACAAATGAAAAGGCAGTCGTCCAGGTTAAGTCGAAATGCAATCGAGCAAAAATTATTGAAGTTATGGATACTTTTCATCAGCTTGGGCTATCATATAATCGGTATTTTATTGTGTATCACTCTCCCAGCAGGGACGTTGAGGCATACCTCGATGCAAATTCAACAAAGGAAATGCTGCTTGAGGATAATATTCAAATATTTGATGCTGCTAGATTAGCGGAGCTTGCCGTAAATTCAGGGCTCATTGATTGGTTGGTGAGTGTTGCCAATTGATAGAAGAGGTATGAGATTTGGCTATTGCCTGCAAATCGATGCGTCCATAAAAGATCAAGGATGAATAGAAACAACAACTCCTGTCCGAGGCTTGATGGATTTTGAAGTACCGCTTTCCGAAATATTAATTCCTGACTATGGAGGAAGCAATGGAAGATATCAATATAAGGCTGCTTGACTTATGGGAAAATACACCGAGCCGGTATCTGAACGGTCTGATGCCGTTCTTCCTTGATTTGGATGAGATTGAAAAGCATGCAGTTACCTTTATTGGATTGAATCCTTCGTTTTCGGGAAGCGGATTCGAGAAAGGACTTCGTGGTTCTGATCATGAGGGAATCGACATTAGGAGCTTCTATTCATTTCCGCAGTCAAAAGAATTCGATTTGGGGCAAGCCTTGGATATCGAGAGAACAATGAGAATGACCTATCCTTATTTCAAGCCTTTTCGTGACTTGCTAAAGGATACAGGTCATGCCATGGCTCATCTGGACCTTTTCTTCGTGCGTGAAACCTCACAGGAAGTGGTGAAGAAGGTGATAATTGAAAAGTCGGGGAAGTTGACTTCATTCGGACAATCCCAAATGAATATCTTGACAGCTGTGCTTGATGAAATCGAGCCAAAAGCAATAGTTGTTGTAAACGCGTTGGCTAGTCAGATATATAAGCAAGAGAAAGGACTTCGGTTTGATGAGGATCACGGGTGTTACTTCACACAAGTCTCCGGAAGAAATGTGCCGACGTTCTTGTCTTCAATGTTGTCCGGCCAGAGGGCTCTCGACATCTTTTCCAGAGAACGACTTGGCTGGCATTTGCGAAAAGTAATAAAGGTGTTTAGTTGATCATCGACATTAACTCGTGCAGAGTTAGAGGGGGATGTGTAATGACAGTTCGACTTATCAACAATGCTGGTATGGAATTGGAATGTCCGGTTGGTTTCTCGTGGACAACATTGCTGTTTGGGTTCTTCGTACCTCTACTTAGAGGGGACTTGATAGGGATGCTTATCCATATTCTTGGTTCCATTTTTACAGTTGGTTTTTTCTGGTTAATCTGGCCTTTTTTCTACAACAAAAATTATATCAATCGTTTGTTGGTGAAGGGGTACATCCCATTCTCAAACAAAGATCTCTCGATTCTGAAAGACAGCGGGATTGTGGTCAGCAAAGTATATGATTCCGGCAACCACTCAGAGAAACATGGACAAAATGGCAGTTCTGGAATAATTCAACAAGAGTCTGATGAGCTTGATATAAATGCTGAGTTAATCTCTAGTTTTGACTTAACAAATCAAATCTCCCTTGCTTGGCCAGTTGCACCCCTGACTGGAAGTCTGATGAAATCACTCACCAAAAGCGGAGAGGAAAAGATTGCCTGCTATTTTGACTACCAGAATGTGCAGCATAGGAAGATTTTATACACTCAGTGGGAAATAAAAAGTTTCGACATTATCAAGAAACCAATCTTGACAGAAATTCCTGTCATAATCCGTCATGAGAATACACTCGAGCCAGGAGAAACGGTCAAGGTTGTTTCTTCTGGAACCTTGCCACAGGGAACAAGATTATTCATACCGTATCTGCAAGCAGTCTTGTATGCAGACCAGACAGTTGAAGAATTTCCTGAGAATGAAATCCTGACAGATATTAAACCTAGGATGAGGATATCCGAGTTAGAGAACTACAGCGAGTCAGGTTTAGCTCAATACCAAGAATCTTACGGGCTAGCAAATATTCCTCAGTATGTATTTGAGAAAAGCAATGAGGGAATTTGGACCTGTGCCTATTGCGGTACAAGGAATAGTTCGGATTCTTGCGAATGCAGGCTATGTTCAAATCCTCAAGCCCAATGTATTACCTATAGCAGCGAAAGCCTTTCGCAATTCCTTTCAATATACCAATCACAGCAAGAAGAAATTGCTGAGGAGCGGCGAAGGCAAGAGGAGGAAGAGAAAAGACTCAGAGCAGAACAAGAAAAGAGAGATAGGGAGGATAGGGAAGAAAAGAGGCGGGTTGAGTTGATTGAAGAAAAGCTTGCTGCAAAAAGATTAACGGTAATAGCAATTATCGTGATAGCCCTCTCAATACTGGCAGCAATGTCATGGTTTTCCATATTTAAACCAATGGAAGACTACAAGAAAGCAACTATGTTTT
>SAAM01000237.1 GCA_009929415.1 Clostridia bacterium
CCTGCCATCGCCGCTCCTGCAAAATAGTCCTTCCAGTTGAGCTTTGCCATAGCCGGAAGTATTATGGGAGCCTTGAGATCAATCTTGCTCCTTGTACCAAATTTAAAGCTTATGTCAGCATTAAAGAAGGACGCCGAATATGCATTCTCCGGACAGCCTTTTGCCCCGAATACCCTTCCGTTTATGCTGAAGTGTGAAAAATCAAGTGGATAACTCTTTTCAGACGCAAACTGGTTGTTGTTGAGCTCATAAGGATATATCGCCTCAGAGCCCCGCAGTGCAGAAAGCCCGATTTCGCAGCTTCCTGTGCAGCTCATCGAGCATACTGCGCACATGCCTGAAAAATCTGAAACATTATCCGGTGTCCTCATCCTGGTGTTTGTTATGCTGCTACCCAAACCTGGACTGTACGACATTTAGATACCTGCCTTTCTTGTTGTACCAAACTTCCAAATCTAAACACTACTTCGAAAAAACACCTTTAGTAAAGTAAACTTATAATTCTTTATGTCCAACACTCCATCATGAATCCTTCAATCTTTCGGTATGTATTCTGATCTAAGCATAGAATACACGACCTGATCCAGATAGCCTCTCTCTGACTTGTAATTCTGTCTGAGCACTCCTTCTTTTTTCAGTCCCAGGCTCTCATAGAGTGCTATCCCTGTTTTGTTGTCGGGATATACGTCGAGCCAGAATTTGTTCATGCCGAGCTCTGTGAATGCGTAGTCCATGAGCGCTTTTATTGCTTCACGTCCGTAGCCTTTACCTTTTTCCGTTATCGCTATCCTTCTGAGCTCAAATCTCTCTGAGTGCCTGTCGAGCCCTATGAGGCAGTAGCCTGCTATACCTCTGTCTTCTGATTTTTCAAACTTCAGGAGCAGATGGTTTTCGTCGTTTATTTCACTAAGGTGCTGCTCATATGTCCCCTGCCATATAAAGTCCCTGTTATCCTTATGGTTTTCTATCTCCATTATCATATTTATGTCTGATTCCTGAGCCTCCATAAGATAGAGCCTGTCAGTTTTTGATATCATATTATACATCTTCCTTCTTGTTTAATCAAGTATTTTAGTTTAATAAGTTCACTAAATTTTTATTATGACTTCCTTCAGGAATATCTTGTCTGAGAAGTCGCCCTTCTGCTCGGCCTTTTTCTGGCGCATTTCTTCGAGCTCTGAGCGGGATACGCCCTTCAGCCTTGCTATAGAATAGACAACTTCTAGGATGTCTGCTAGCTTTTCTACATCCTTGCTGTCCTGATATTCCATCATTTCCTCGCCGAGCTTGTCATCAAGCATGGTCATGTAGTCATCTGTCGAAAGTATCTCATATACTACTTCCTTGTCATCAGCCTCGATTATCTGTGGAATCTTGTTCCTCACAAGCCTGTTGTAGGTTATCCTGTTCATAGCATCCTCCTCTACTGATAGATCAGCTCTTCATATATTTTCATGACTTTATCTGAATACAGCACAAAAACCACATAATCAATTGAATCATTTTCCTTAAGAAAATCCCGGACTGCCTTTACGGCTATCTTTGCTCCAATCTCTACAGGCGTCTTGAATATTCCTGTTCCAAGGGACGGAAAGGATACCGTATCGAGCCCGTATTCATCGGCAAGTTTCAGGCTTTCGATATAGCAGCTGCGGAGCTTTTCTTCTCTGTCTGGAGCTTCTTCATACCACCTCGGCGCTACTGTATGGATAACATATCTTGCAGGAAGGTTGTATCCCTTTGTTATTACGGCCTCTCCTGCCTTGAGTCCGTGGAACTCCCTGCACTCCTCTGCCAGCTTGCTTCCTGCTGCCGCATGTATCGCCCCTGATACACCGCCGCCCGGCGCAAGTGATTCGTGAGCAGAGTTTACAATCGCATCTGTGTTCTGTCTGGTTATGTCTCCCAGCACAAGTCTTATTCTCTTCATGATATCATTCCCCTTTTTCTGATATTTTGTTATCAACTGTTTTTTTATACCCAACCTTTCGCTGGTTTTATCAGTCAAATCTTAATATGTTAATTTAATAAAGTCCGTATACCTTGTTTACTCCCTGGACGAACATTATTCCGTTTCCTGGTTCTTCCAGTTCAAGGCTTTCAGAGATGTGGTCACATACATTCTGCGTCTTTACGCTGTCCACGAGAAGCAGCACTATCTCTTTTTCAGGCTCTATCTCTATGGCAAATATCTTTTCTGTCTCATGAACCCCTGCGCCCCTTGCGTTTATTATCGTCGCGCCTCTTGCGCCGGCCTCGTTTGCTACATCCACGACAGTCTGAGCGTTCCCCTTGTCTACTATCACGAAAATCGAGTTATATAAAAACATGTCATTTTCTCCTTTACATTCCTGTTCTATGTCTCCCATACAGTTTTTGGTTCCCATTACATCGATAACAGGAATCGAAAAAGCTATTCCGTTTCCCTTCCTGCTTAGATTCAGCTCTCTTGATACTGTTTCAAGGAAGGTGCACCCTGACCTGCGGTTTGAAATCACCATCACTATTTCCTTGCGGCTCTCATCGAGTTCAAAAAACTTGAGGATGGAATTTCTCACAGTCCCTCTACCTATTATTATAGTACCTCCGCATATGCCGCAGCTCCTCGCTATAGAAAGGACTCTGCTTCCCACGCCGCAGTTGACTATCGCTACGTTCATATCAAATAACACTCTGTTTGTCTGCATAACATCACACATCCTTTTTCTTTGTCTTAATCTTGAAAATCAGCCCCAGGATCTGAAGCGTTATTATAGGCATAAGCGCTACCATTGCTATCATGCCAAATCCATCCACGAGAAGATCTGCTCCTGCCCTTGCATTCGCGGCCCCATGGGTAAATGCAAGTATGAAGGTTGCCGTTATAGGTCCCGTGGCAACCCCTCCTGCGTCAAAGGCAATTCCTACGAAAAGCTTTGGAACTACAAAGGTAAGCCCGAGCGCGATCGCATATCCAGACAGAAGATAGTGCCACAGCTGAATCTCAGGCACCAGTATCCTTATCATCGAAAGCGCCACCGCAAGCCCAACCCCTGTAGAAAGTGCAAACAGGACGGCTTTTTTTCTTACATATCCGGCGGTCACTGTCTCTACCTGATGCGTCAGAACGTGTACGGCAGGCTCTGCGAGTATCGTAACTACCCCGAGCACGAAGCCTGTAGCCACAAGGGGAAATCCATTATCAAGTGCAGCAAGATAACTGCCTGATATAGTTCCTATGTCCATAAATCCGGCATTAACGCCGATAAAGAACAG
>SAAM01000238.1 GCA_009929415.1 Clostridia bacterium
TCAGTCGGGGAGGGTACCGCCCTTAGAGCCTGGAGAATCTTGCTTCATCAGAAGCATTGACCAGGAAGCCCCCACTTCTTAAGTGGTGGGTAGTTCACACATAAAATATGTGCATCCAATAGATGCAAAGTCCAACGCTCATATAGGCTGACAGAATGGGTCAGTGTATCTACCAAAAACCGTATTTTTGACTATGAGTGCTTTGTTTGAGTACCCCTCACACATGCACCCCGTGTATCAGTGTGAGTTTTTTTATACATTTTTATTAATTTATATTTTACAAAAGGAGTAAAAAATGGCAAAGTTATTAAAAGAAGCGTTAACATTTGACGATGTGCTTTTGGTACCTCGGGAATCCAATGTATTACCAAAGGACGTAAGTCTGGAGACATTTCTTACTAAAAAGATCAAGCTTAACATACCTGTTATAAGCGCTGGAATGGACACGGTAACGGAGCACGAAATGGCGATTGCGATTGCAAGACAGGGTGGAATAGGAATAATACACAAGAACATGTCCATACAGGAGCAGGCAGAAGAAGTGGATAAGGTAAAGCGTTCAGAGCATGGCGTAATAACAGACCCGTTTTATCTCAGTAAAGACAACACAATAGAAGAAGCAGACGCGCTCATGGGAAGATTCAGAATATCCGGAGTTCCTATAGTAGATGACACTCATACACTGATTGGTATAATTACAAACAGGGATATCAGATTTGAGCAGGACTTCAGCAAAAAGATAGAAGAATCCATGACATCAGAAAATCTCATCACTGCAAGAGAAGGCGTATCTCTTTCCGAAGCTCAGGAGATCCTAAGAAAGCACAAGATAGAAAAGCTTCCTATAGTTGACGCTGACAACAAGCTCAAAGGACTCATTACAATAAAGGACATAGAGAAAAAGATAATGTTCCCGGATTCGGCTACAGATGAAAACGGAAGACTTCTATGCGGAGCCGCAGTAGGCGTTACAGAGGACATGCATCAGAGAATAGACGCCCTCGTAGCTGCCAAGGTAGACGTGATAGTAATAGATACAGCTCACGGACATTCAAAGGGAGTAATAGAGGCAGTAAAAAAAGCAAAGCTGACATATCCGGAGCTTCAGATAATAGCAGGAAACGTAGCGACCAAAGAAGCGACCAGAGCCCTCATTGAGGCTGGAGCCGACTGCGTCAAGATCGGAATAGGACCAGGGTCCATCTGTACCACAAGAGTAGTGGCAGGCGTAGGCGTGCCTCAGATAACAGCTGTAATGGACTGCTACGAAGAAGCCCGCAGAACAGGAACACCAATCATTGCAGACGGAGGAATCAAGTACTCCGGAGACATAGTAAAGGCAATAGCAGCAGGAGGATCAGCAGTTATGCTCGGATCTCTTCTTGCAGGAACCAAGGAATCTCCAGGAGAAATGATAATATATAAAGGAAGATCATTCAAGTCATACAGAGGCATGGGTTCTCTTGCAGCCATGGAAAAGGGCTCAAAGGACAGATACTTCCAGAAGGATTCAAAGAAACTCGTTCCAGAAGGCGTAGAAGGAATGGTAGCCTACAAGGGAGAAGCTTCAGAACTAATATTCCAGATGATAGGCGGACTGAGAGCAGGAATGGGATATTGCGGCGCAGCTACAATAAAATCATTGATGGAAGACTCAGAATTTGTTAAAATAACAGCAGCGGGACTTATAGAAAGCCATCCGCATGATATAACAGTTACAAAAGAAGCACCAAACTACAGTGCTCAGGCAGGAGAATAGAAAATGAAAAATGAAATGGTTCTGGTAATAGACTTTGGCGGACAGTACAATCAGCTGATTGCAAGAAGAGTAAGAGAATGCAATGTATACTGTGAAGTACATCCGTATAAGATAAGCATCGAGAAGATAAAAGAACTCAATCCAAAAGGAATAATATTCACAGGCGGACCAAACAGCGTTTACGAAGAAAACTCGCCTCAGATAGACAAGGCCGTATTTGAGCTTGGAATACCTGTTCTTGGATTATGCTATGGAATGCAGCTTATGGCGCATACTCTTGGAGGCAAGGTAATGCAGGCAGAGGCGAATGAATTCGGAAAGACAGAGACGAAATTCGACACAACATCACCGCTCTTCAAGTCCCTTCCAGAAGAAGGCATAGTATGGATGAGCCACGTGGATTATGTAGCTCAGATGCCAGAAGGATTTGAAAAAGTAGCAAATACAAAGGACTGCCCGGTTGCAGCTATGCAGAATAAAGAAAGAAAGCTGTATTCAATGCAGTACCACCCAGAAGTAAATCACACGCAAAATGGCGTGGACATGATAAAGAACTTCCTGTTTGAAGTATGCGAGTGCGCAGGCGACTGGACAATGGAAAACTATGCAAAAATTGCAATAGATACAATCAGAAAACAGGTAGGAAACGGAAAAATACTGCTTGCGCTTTCAGGCGGAGTAGATTCATCAGTCGTTGCAGGGCTTATCTCAAAGGCAGTAGGAGATCAGCTTACATGCATATTCGTTGACCACGGCCTAATGAGAAAGGACGAGGGAGACGAGGTAGAGGCAGCATTTGCAAACTCAGGAATGCACTTTATCAGAGTAGATGCAGAAAAGAGATTCCTCGACAGACTTGCAGGAGTAGATGATCCGGAGACAAAGAGAAAGATAATAGGCGAAGAATTCATCAGAGTATTCGAAGAAGAAGGAAAGAAAATCGGAACAGTAGACTTCCTTGCACAGGGAACTATATATCCGGACGTAATAGAGAGCGGCGCAGGCGATGCGGCCGTAATCAAGTCACACCACAACGTTGGAGGACTTCCTGACTTCGTAGACTTCAAGGAGCTTGTAGAGCCGCTCAGACTTCTTTTCAAAGACGAAGTAAGAAAGCTCGGACTCGAAATCGGACTGCCAGAGTACCTTGTATGGAGACAGCCATTCCCGGGACCAGGACTTGCGATAAGAGTAATGGGTGAGATAACAAAAGAAAAACTAGATATCCTCAGAGAAGCAGACTTCATATTCAGAGACGAAATCGCCAAAGCAGGCATGGACAGAGATATACACCAGTACTTTGCAGTGCTTACAACAACAAGGACAGTAGGAGTAATGGGAGATTTCAGGACATATGACTACACACTTGCACTAAGAGGAGTAACTACAACAGACTTCATGACAGCAGACTGGGCAAGGATACCATATGATGTCCTCGAAAAAATCTCAAGCAGGATAGTAAATGAAGTAGACCACATAAACAGAATTGTATA
>SAAM01000239.1 GCA_009929415.1 Clostridia bacterium
TTGCATGCGTTAAGCGCATCTCTTGCTTCTTCGAATGTTACACCTGTTCTCTCAACGATTTTGTCTATCTTTTCTAAAGTTACCATAAAATCTCCTCCTTGTTTATATATAATATGTTTTATCTGCTTCTGGCTGGCATTGAACCAAAAAGAACATCGTTTGTGAATGCGAATTTTTCGATTGCCTCAAGCTCCATTGCAATATGGTGCATGTTGCGGTTGTCCTGTGGCTCCATTATCTCCGATATCTCCGCTCCCTGGGTTTTCTTGATGTATACGTAATGCTTCCACAGCCTGTTCTTTATCTTTTCGAGAGTGGAAGGCTTTTTCATGAGCGTCGTGACAAATGCCTTGAGCTCAGCTGCAAGCTCGGGGCTGAACTCGCTGTTTGCAATCCTGTTTCCCATGACCCTGGACTCTTTTTCATCGAGCTCCTGACAGAGGAATTTTACATTGTGCCAGAACTGGTACAGATCATTCTTATTGCTTAGCTCCTGGCTTTTTGCCCATACATAGGCGTACAGCCTTCTCTTGTAGTCCCATCTCCTGACAGGGCTTGCAAGGGAGAGTGCCGGTATAAGGAATATATCTTCCTCAAGAAGCATCGCTCCAAATACTCCAGGCGGTTTCCCTGCTCTGTTGTTCTTAAGAGTAGTTCGCTCTATTCCGCAGGTAGGGCTGCCATCCATGTATATGAATGCATCTACCTCCGATCTTCTGAGGATATCCATGCAGAGATTGCTCGCAAACATTATGTCCTCTGTAACATCATCTCCATTTCGCGCCACTATTTTAGCACGGCCTTCAATGACATCCCTGCCGCTTTCTCCCTGTATCCTTATCTGGCTTCTTGGCGTTCCCATTCCCGACATTACCTCCGGGCATAGAGGGCACCATATGAAGTTGGACATATCCCTGCCAAATTCGGATACGAGATCCCAGCCTTTTCTGTTGTATCTTGTCTTTGACCCGTATGCGCAGGCGCTTATGCCCACACGTATCTTTCTATGCAGTATGTTATCCATATTACCTCCATCTGGTCATAATCTGATATCTGATAATATTTATACCCTTATTTTAAGGTTCCTTAACAGAGAATGCAGCATAAAAAAAATTAATCTATTAAATATCTTATCGGAAGTTTTATTTTACTGTATCGAATTCTATGATCACTTTGAACTGGTCTCCGTCGAGAATGACTCTGAAGTCTCCGTTGCAGGCACTCGTAAAGCTTCTCGCTATCGAAAGCCCCAGGCCGCTTCCTTCTGTAGCCCTGCTCCTGTCGCCTCTGGTGAATCTCTCTGTTATCTCCGTTTCCGAAAAATCAAGCTCATAGGCTGAAGTGTTCTTTATTTCTGCTATGGCTCTGCCGTCCTTCTCCCTCAGCGTGACGAATATCCTGGTATTCTCAAGGGAATATTTGAGCGCATTATCAATTATGTTCTGGAATACCCGATACAGCTTCTTCCCATCTCCTGTTATCATTACAGGCTTTTCCGGGAGTGTCTGTCTTATGCTTCTCCCGCTTGATTCTATTGCATCTGACATATCAGCAAGCGTCTGCTCCATGAGCTTTTTCATGTCCAGCTTCTCCATCTCAAGCTCGGCGTTTCCGCTCGTGCTTTTTGAAAGGTCGAACAGATCGGATATTATGTTCTTGAGCCTCTCGGATTTTTTCTTTATCACGGCAACGTAGTCTCTGGCTTCATCGGGCAGATTATCCGTACCTTCGAGAAGGTCCACATATCCTATTATGGATGTGAGAGGGGTCTTGAGATCATGCGATACATTTGTGATAAGCTCCGACTTCATCTTCTCTGCCTTCACCGCTCCCTGCACCGCCTTGTCAAAGCCTTCCGCTATGTTGTTTATGTCATCTATGACCTCACTGAGCTCTCTGCATGATGCAAACGGGATCTTGTGTCCAAGGTTTCCGTTTCTTATCTCTCTTACTCCCCTTGCCATCTCCGAAAAATCCCTGATCTCCTTTGATGCGGGCCTCAGCAGATAAAAGACTATCACCGGATAGGTCAGTATCGCCCACAGCGGTCCCATGGCTGCGCTCAGCGCAAGGTTTACAAGCAGAACCGTCATTACAAGCACTATCCACCTGAAATGCCTCTTCGCCAGCTTTTCGCCCATAAGGCTGTTAATCGCCGTCCTTATGTTCACGACTCTTATCCTGAAAAACTTCAGGACTGTCCTGAATAGAGATTTCATCCATGCAAGGCTCCTGAAGACGAGCGTGTATCTAAGAAGCTCCTTTCTCTTGACCCGCTTGGCGAAGTTTGTCACAAAATATATGTTGTACAGCACAAACAGCGCCGAAAGAAGCCAGAGCAGGGTGACTATGACCTCAGCATTTGCCGATTCGTCTATTATGTTCTTATACAGCACTATAAATCCCGCTCCAAAGCCAAGCTCTACAAAAAAGGTTGTTACAAGAAGTATATCAAAGTAAACCCTGTCATAAAGACGGATAATTACCTCATCGCCCTTTTTGCCCTGTCCTGCAAAGATCATAAGCCACAGCGCCCCCGCAAGTATCGCTCCTATCCCTGCCACAGTGCTGTAGAATATGATGCGGCCTTCCGGAGAATCCGGGCTCATATCATATCCCTGTTCAGCCAGTATCTGCTTTGGTACCGCAACCTTTATCATAACATCTTTGTAGGCGCCATTTTCCATATAGCTCTGTCCGAACTCATTTACTATATACCTGCTCTCTAAATTGCTTTGCTGCGATATCTCAGGAATCATTCCATCCTGAAGCACTGTCCTGCCATCCGAAGTGACCAGGTACCTGTACCCCTTCTTCAGATACTCATCAAGGCGGCCCTGCATGCTCGCTCTTGCTTCGTCATCAGGATAATAGTTCCAGCCATCCTCAGAATTTTTCTCTGAGAATTTAAGTGGGCCTATCATATCTGCTATTTCCTGCGTGTCATAATATACTTTTGAGTTATAATAGCTATCTCCCTCGATGAAGACTGCAACGCTTTCAAGGCTTCCCGGATTTGAAATGTTCAAAGTTATCGCTGACATTCCTGCTATTATAAATAGTACTGCTATGAATTTAAAAAATCCGTTATATAAATTTATTCTCGATTTTGTATCCAATTCCCGATACGAAAAATATATACATTTTTATAAAAATATAGACATTTTTACTGTGGCGTGACTTATATATTTCTACTTTCGTCTTACGCCTTCCTGCTTCGT
>SAAM01000240.1 GCA_009929415.1 Clostridia bacterium
GGGTCACAGGTTCGAGCCCTGTTGGTCCCACCATATATTGCGGTCCGGTAGTTCAGATGGTTAGAATGCCAGCCTGTCACGCTGGAGGTCGAGGGTTCGAGCCCCTTCCGGATCGCCATTATATATCTGAAATAAAGTAAATCACATGCTGGCATGGCTCAACGGTAGAGCAGCTGACTTGTAATCAGCAGGTTGTAGGTTCGATTCCTATTGCCAGCTCCAAATTGAATATCTAATCTGGTGGAGTTCCCGAGTGGCCAAAGGGGGCAGACTGTAAATCTGTTAGCAACGCTTTCAGTGGTTCGAATCCACTCTCCACCACCAAATTTAACTTTATATGATGATAAAACTAATGTATATCAATTCTTAACTTGCGGGTGTAGCTCAGTGGTAGAGCCCCGGCCTTCCAAGCCGGTTGCGAGGGTTCGATCCCCTTCACCCGCTCCAGATGACCCATTAGCTCAGTCGGCAGAGCACCTGACTTTTAATCAGGGTGTCCCGCGTTCGAGTCGCGGATGGGTCACCATTTTATATTTTTATAATTATATATTCTTGGAGAGGTGTCCGAGCGGTTTAAGGAGCTGGTCTTGAAAATCAGTGACTCAGTAATGGGCCGTGGGTTCGAATCCCACCCTCTCCGCCAAGAAAATATGGAGAAGTACTCAAGTGGCTGAAGAGGCTCCCCTGCTAAGGGAGTAGGCCTGGTTAACGGGCGCGAGGGTTCAAATCCCTCCTTCTCCGCCATATTTTTTTCGAGGTGTAGCGCAGTTTGGTAGCGCACGTGGTTTGGGACCATGGGGCCGGGAGTTCGAGTCTCTCCACCTCGACCATTTTTTTTGATTAAAACGGGCCTATAGCTCAGGTGGTTAGAGCGCACGCCTGATAAGCGTGAGGTCGCTGGTTCGAGTCCAGCTAGGCCCACCAAATTTTTAGGGGTGTAGTTCAGTGGTAGAACGTCGGTCTCCAAAACCGAATGCCGTGGGTTCAAATCCTGCCACCCCTGCCATTATTTTCAGGATTCAGCAGTATACATATTGAGTAAATTTAAAGCTGGTTTAACAAAATCGAGGTGTAGCGCAGTTTGGTAGCGCACGTGGTTTGGGACCATGGGGCCGGGAGTTCGAGTCTCTCCACCTCGACCATCTTTCATATTGTACTTATATATTTCGAGGTGTAGCGCAGTTTGGTAGCGCACGTGGTTTGGGACCATGGGGCCGGGAGTTCGAGTCTCTCCACCTCGACCATTAAACATATTGGGCCTATAGCTCAGGTGGTTAGAGCGCACGCCTGATAAGCGTGAGGTCGCTGGTTCGAGTCCAGCTAGGCCCACCATAAGCTTCAAATTTAAAAATAAATGGGCCTTTAGCTCAGTTGGTTAGAGCGCCCGGCTCATAACCGGTAGGTCCGGAGTTCGAGTCTCTGAAGGCCCACCATTTATTTTTGCCCAGATAGCTCAGTCGGTAGAGCAGAGGACTGAAAATCCTCGTGTCGCTGGTTCGATTCCGGCTCTGGGCACCAGTAACCCTTTAGGAATTCAATTCTTAGAGGGTTTTTTATTATGTAAACGTATGAAAAAACATGCAGATTGATGAAAAAAACTGTTAATTATGATATAATAGAATGTAAATCAAAATTTGAATGACAATATTTATTACAGAGGAGTGGTTGCTTGCAAAATATATTTTTCAGATACAACAGAGACAGAAAGGAAGCCTTTCTGGAGACAATCAAATATACGATACTGGTGGTTGCAATGCTCGTTCTAATAAGATCGGTGCCTGTGTTCAGCCTTTCGGCGCTGATACTTCCGAGTGTGCTTGCACTCATTACCTATAGAAATGGAATGGCCTTCGCATTTATCTCATCTCTGATTACTGCCATTGCTGCGTCTGTATTCATGGATCCCATAATAGTTATATACACGGTGTTTACTATTGGTGGAGTCGGTATGATTACTGGAGAGCTTTCTTACAGAAAGAGAAAGCCTGCGCTCGCGATTTTTGGGGGAGCCTTCATGGTTACGCTTAACATACTTCTGCTTATGTATGCTCAGGCCAGGATGATGAATGTTGACCTTGTTGATTATATAATAAACATATACCGTGAATCCTTTGAGATGCAGAAGGAAATGATGGGACTTGACATGGATGTGGAGACTTTTCTTCTTAATCTTAGAAGGACGTTTCCAGGCATGGTTGTCTGTATGGGTTTTGCTGTTTCAGCAGTTAACTATTTCCTGAGCGGAATGATGCTTTCGAAAATAACGAAGAAAAGAGAGATTGCAACTCTTTCCGAATTCACGCTTCCTGGCAATGTTTTTGGCGGGATGCTGATAATATATCTGATGACGGCTCTGCTCAATTATACTGATTTCGTATATAAAGAGACCCTCATACTCAATCTTACTATAATATTTGGAATGTTGTTCTTCCTTCAGGGAATAGCAGCTATAAACAACTTTATGAGCAGAAGGCTCAGACCAGTTGCAAGAAATATCATAACGGTTTTATTATGCACATTCATGCCATTTTATACATTTGTGGTGGCCATAGGATTTGTTGATGCGGTAATGAACTTGCGCAGACTGAAGAAGTAAAGGTGGATTATGAAAGAGAACATGAAGTATATTCAGCTCAATAATGTTTTTCTTATAATTGCTTCGCTTATAGTGGGCTATTACAATATCTGGATTGGGCTTGTGATGGCGGTGATGTGCGTCATATCAGTAAGAAAGCAGATAATAGAAAAACAGAAGTATGATGAAAAAATGGATTCTTATGTTGAGACGTTCAACATGACTATGGATTACAAGACGAGGCAGTCAATAAGCAACCTCAACCTTCCTCTTTGCATGTGCAATACGGAGGGAATAATAATATGGTATAACAAGAGATTTTCTGAAATGATCGGGAAAAAGGGGCTTTTCGGAGACCGTGTAAACGATTATTTCTACGAGATAGATACAGATAAGATGCTGTCGAACTCAAATGGCTTCTTCGATCTTGACAAGAAGGATGAAAGATACTACAGAGCAGTATATACGATCAACAAGTCCAGAGAAGAGAAGGACAATACCATAATGATATATTTTCAGGACATGACGGATCTTGAGAAGATGAAGCATCTGCATGAGCACAGCAAGCCGGTGGTAATAACCGCCAACGTAGACAGCTTTGATGAGGTATTTGACTCAACTGATGAAAAAAACAGGCCG
>SAAM01000241.1 GCA_009929415.1 Clostridia bacterium
GCTATCGAAGCCATAGCATGCGTAAAGGCTCTGGAGGAGGGCATAGTCCCACCAACTATAAACTTCCAGAATGCCGATCCTGAGTGCGACCTGAACTATGTTACCGAAGGAAGCATAGAATCAGAAATAAAATATGCGCTTTCAAATTCTCTTGGATTTGGCGGCCACAATGCAACAATAATAATCAAGAAATGGGAAAACAAATAATCCGTAATTTTATGAAGGAAAAACATATATGAGAATTGAGAATATTTTAGGTATCAAATATCCTCTTTTTCAAGGTGCAATGGCTTGGATATCACATTCAAGCCTTGTTTCTTCTGTATCAAACGCAGGAGGTCTTGGAATTTTAGGAGGAGGCTCACTTACAAAGGAAGCCTGCAGAGAAGAGATCCGCAAGATAAAAGCACTTACCGACAAGCCATTCGCGCTCAACATAATGCTTATGAGCCCCCACTCAGACGACCTTGCAGAGCTTGCAATTGAAGAGGACATAAAGATAATAGTAACAGGAGCGGGAAATCCGTCAAAGTACATGAAGAAGTGGAAAGAGCATGGAATAATCGTCATCCCTGTCGTTGCTTCAGTAGCACTTGCAAAGAGAATGGAAAGACTCGGAGCAGATGCCATAATAGCAGAAGGTACAGAGGCTGGAGGCCATATCGGAGAGCTGACTACAATGGTTCTTGTTCCTCAGGTAGTAGATGCAGTCAGCATACCGGTAATAGCAGCCGGCGGCATCGCAGACAAGAGAGGCGTGAAAGCTGCTTTTGCACTTGGAGCTCAGGGTGTACAGCTTGGAACGAGATTTCTCGTTGCAAAGGAATGCACAATCCCGCAGCAGTACAAGGACGAAATAATATCTGCAAAGGACACAGACTCGACAGTTACCGGAAGAATAACAGGCCATCCGGTGCGCGTCCTCAAGAACAGGATGACAAGACAGATAAAGGAAATCGAAAATGCTTCAGGCATGAGCGTAGAGGAAAAAATCGCAAAAATCGAAGAGCTTACAATGGGAAGCTTCAGAAAAGCGGTAGTAGATGGAGATACTACCTACAGCTCACTTATGTCAGGACAGATCGCCGGACTCGTAAAGAAGGAAGAAACTGCAGAAGAAATCATAAAATCACTTTTTGAATAAAATAGAGGTAATTCTGATGAAAAAAATCGCATTTGTATATCCTGGACAGGGATGTCAGTTTGAAAAAATGGGCAAAGAATTCTATGATAACTATGCCTGTGCACGTGAAGTTTTTGAGCTTGCGAGCGAATCTCTTGGAGATGACCTGAAGGAGCTCTGCTTTGAATCAGATCTTGAAAAGCTCAGCCTTACAGAAAACACTCAGCCTGCAATATTCACGGTGAGCATGGCGCTTTCAAAGATACTCGAGAGCAACGGAATAAAAGCATCCGCATTCGCAGGCCTCAGCCTTGGCGAATATTCAGGACTTTCTGCTGCAGGAGCTATTTCGATTGAAGACGGCGTGAGGCTCGTAAGAAAAAGAGGCCAGCTTATGCAGGACGAGGTACCTGTAGGTAAAGGAAGCCTCATGGCAGTCATGGGACTCACTCAGGACAAGATTGAGGAAGCAATACTTCCGCTTCAGTCAAAGGGCATCATATCATGCTCCAACATAAATACCGACAACCAGATAGTCATCGGCGGAGAAGTTGAGCTTCTTAAAGAAGCTGAGGGCATGCTCAAAGCTTCAGGAGCAAAAAGAGCAATGTTTCTTAACGTGAGCGCTCCTTTTCATACAAAGATGCTTACCGGAGCAGGACAGAAGCTCAGGATAGAGCTCGACCAGATTGCAATAAACGCTCCTGACAAGGATTATTATCCAAACGTCACAGGAGAGCTGTTCATTCCTGAAAGTGGAAACGTGAAAGCTCAGATCGCAGACCTTCTGGAGAAACAGGTTTACAGCCCGGTACTCTGGAACAGGAGCATCAGAAGCATGATAGCTCAGGGAGTGGACACATTCGTGGAGGTGTTCCCTGGAAACGTGGCAGGATCACTTATTAAGAAGATCGATAAGAGCGCAGAGGTAATAAGCATATCAAATGTTGAAATGCTCGAAGCTTTTTTGAATAGTTACAGATAAGGAGAAACAGATGAGCTGTGCTGTAATAACTGGCGCATCAAGAGGAATCGGCAGAGGAATCGCCCTTACCCTTGCAAAAGGCGGCCATAACATAGTAATCAACTACAGAACTGAAAACCCTGAAATCACATCCCTCGTAAGCGAGATAGAATCCCTTGGCGTAAAATGCCTTGCCGCTCAAAAGGACGTAAGCGACTTTGAGCAGGCAAAGGAGCTTATTGACATGGCTGCAGAGGCGTTTGGAGAAATAGACATACTTGTAAACAATGCAGGAATAACGAAGGACAAGCTTATAGCAAGAATGAAGGAAGAAGATTTTGACCAGGTAATGAAGGTCAATGTAAACGGAACCTTCAACTGCACAAAGCATGCCGTAAAATATATGATGAAGCAGAAGCACGGCGCAATCGTGAACATGTCCTCAGTCGTCGGAATAACAGGAAACATGGGACAGGCAAACTACAGCGCATCAAAGGGTGCAGTCATAGCATTCACCAAATCATGCGCTCAGGAGCTTGCGAGATACAACATAAGAGTAAATGCAATAGCTCCGGGATTCATACAGACAGACATGACTGACGTGCTCCCTGAAGAAGTAAAGGCATCCATACTCAGCAGCGTGCCTATGAACAAGCTCGGCACAGTGCAGGACGTGGCAGACGCAGTTGAATTCCTTGTGTCTTCAAAGGCTTCATATATAACAGGACAGGTACTTTCTGTAAATGGAGGTATGGCATAATGGAGAATCTAACCCTTCCATACTCTATAGAGGACATACAGAAGATAATCCCTCACAGAAGCCCATTCCTTCTTATAGACAAGATCACAGAGCTCGACATCGAAAAGGGAACTGCGACAGGCTATAAGGCGGTAAGCTATAACGAGCCCTTCTTTGCAGGCCATTTCCCTCAGCAGCCGGTAATGCCGGGAGTCCTCATAATAGAAGCTCTTGCGCAGACAGGCGCTGTTGCAGTGCTCTCTATGGAGCAGTACCAGGGAAAGATAGCCTTCTTCGCAGGAATCGAAAACGCAAAGTTCAGGCAGAAGGTAGTGCCTGGGGATCTTCTCAGACTTGAAGTAGAAATGACTACCATAAAAAG
>SAAM01000242.1 GCA_009929415.1 Clostridia bacterium
TGTGGGGGTTATTGAGATTCCTTCACGTAGCTGCATGAGTCCTGTTGTTATAACCGTGTCTCCCTTTTCAATTCCGGAAATAATCTCCATCATATCAACTGTTCTGAGGCCTGTCCTTACCTGTATCATTGTGGCTTTACCCTCTCTGAGCAACCATACGGAATGCCCCTTGACTCCTGAGACTACAGCCTGATTAGGCACATATACACTCAATGCATTTTTCTGTGAACTTATACTCACCTTTGCATATATTCCCGGTCTGAGTAATCCGCGGCGGTTGTCAAATTTTGCCCTCAACATTAAAGTACGAGTCTTGACATCAACCTCGGGATCCATAGCATATACCTGTGCCTGGAAAGGTTCACTCATCCCCTCTACAGTGAAATTGACTGTTGTGCCGATAAGCTTGTTCCTGACATATTTCTCGGGAATCGAGAATTCGAGTATCATGTGGGCAACGTCAACTATTGTGGCAACCTTTGAGTTCTGAACCAACATGGCCCCCAGACTGATATTCCTGAATCCGATTACCCCGTCAAACGGAGCCCTTATCTTCATCTTCTCAATCTTTATCTTCAGTTGCTCAATATCCTGCTTTAGCACATTAAACTCTGTCGAAACCTGATCATAATCCTCCCTGCTGACAGCCTCCTTGCTGAGAAGGATCTTCTGCCTCTCAAGCTTTTCAGATAAAAGTGTATGCTGATACTCGGCTCTCAATAGCTGAGCCTGCAGTTCATCATCGTTTAGCCTGACCAGAACCTCACCTCTGCGGACAAACTGACCCTCCTTGAAATTGATGCTTACAACCCTGCCGGCAAGCTCACTTGCCATCTCCACTCTCTCCCGGGCTATAAGGGTACCGGGAAGTGTGAGTCCGTCCTCGGATTTTTGCAGGTCGGCAATATATACCGATACAGGAAGAGACTTTTTATCACCTCCGCCCCTTTTAGACTTTTCTCCCTTTGGAGAGGAAGAAACAGCACCATCACCCATCTTTACATCTGAGTAAAATGAGTTATAAACAACAATTGCTAAAACTAGTAAAACGGGAATACTGATATAAGTTATATACCTCTGCCTCTTTTTCATCAAAACAATATATTAGTGTTCTATTTGACAATAAAGATAGCAAATGGTTTAAAGATTCCGTCACAACATTTTACTTGGCGTGAGAGCCGTCACACCAGGGTTTATTGCCGGATTTGCCGCATCTGCATATATAGCAGTTACTTTTCTGCTCCTCCTTACCGTCAGGATGGATTACCACAACTGTTCCCTCGACCTTGAGGGGACCGTTCTGGATTAACTTCAGTTTAACATCTGTACTCATAGTCGTAGAAATTTTTTGAGGTTAAATCCCTATATTTGCAAATATAATAATAAAAATGTTCAGAAAACTAAAAGTTTACGAACTAGGAAGGCTATCCGGAGAGGAGTTTAAGGTTGCCCCCAAGAGCCCGATAGTTATAGTCTTAGACAATATACGAAGCCAACACAATATAGGAGCGGCATTCCGTACTGCTGACGCATTTGCGGCTGAAGAGATTGTACTTTGCGGCATTTGTGCCACCCCTCCTAATGCCGAGATTCATAAATCCGCACTCGGGGCAGAGGAGAGTGTTGAATGGAGGTATGAAGAGGATGCCGTAAAGGTTGTAAAGGAGCTGAAAGAGAAGGGTTACATAATACTTACAGCCGAACAGACAGAAAACTCCACATCGCTTGAAAACTTCAGGGTTGAAGGTTCAAAAAAATATGCCATTGTTTTCGGAAATGAGGTAAAAGGTGTCCAACAGGAGGTTGCAGACCTCAGCGACATTGTTGTAGAGATACCTCAGGAGGGGACAAAACACTCACTCAATGTCTCAGTGAGCATTGGAATTATTCTTTGGGAACTTTTCAGTCAGATACGCGCTACTGCAAGAAAGAGAGTGTGAAGTGAGACAGTGACTATTATCCATAACTTCTCAGACACCTCGGGAGAGAGCCCTGCAAAAACGTATCCGAGCCCTTTATGTCGGCAATAGTTAAGGCAATCACCGCAATATGTACATGTAATATCAACCTTTCCACTCTTCACCGCCTTTTCATTCAAAGCCATATAACTGCACCCCTTTATACAGGCATTACACTTGGTACAGTCTGAGGTAAACCCGAACCTGAAGGGAGATATGTATTTGATGTGGTTGACAATTGTACCGATAGGGCAATAGTGGGTACAATGGAACATTGCCCCTTTTCTCAGTGAAATCAACGATATGACCAGAAGACCGACAACTCCGGTCAGAATAGCCAGAAGTGTTGAGGCTCCGGAAGAGGCTCTTACAAGTCTCAAAACCAAGGCAACAACAACTATTATCAGCAAAGATGAATACTTTACAACGGGAATTATCCCTGATTTTCTATCTCTTTTAACGCTGCCGGCTCTTGAGGCAACTGCATCCAGAGATCCGAAGTAACAGAGATGGCTGCACCATGCCGGGCCTGCAATCAAAACAGTACTGAAAAATAGTATAATCATGAACCACGAGCTGAATCTGTATAGGGGGCCGGCCAGTATGACTGCAGGGACAGGAACGTGCAGTTTGCCTGTCAAAAGGAAGAGAGAGTCGGCACACAGGCCCAAAACCAACTGCGAGTAAAAGACTACTGTGAATAATACCCAGGAATAGATCCTCCATTTACTCCTACGATCTCTGAACTGCATATTGTAGGAGAGAAGGATACTGTACAGAGTGATAATAGTCACCTGTATCCACCCCCCATTATAGATAAACCGCTCTGCAAGCAGAAGCGGTTTATCAGGGATGGTCTGAACAATCGTCAGAAGCGAAAATACAACTAATCCGACGATTGCTGGTATTTGTATGTTCCTATTACTTATCTGCACTCAATATCTTATCCATATAGCGTGCCAGATATGCATAGTGCGCATCAGAGAGGTAATCACCTGTCTTTATACCTTTGATATGTTTGAGAGTCTTGACTATCTGGCTGTATGCAACGCCAGATGCCTCTGTCATATCCTTAGGATTTGAAGTGATTACAGGAGGACCTGCGAAAGAGAACGAATTGGCTCCTGTGAAAAGATCACAAAGGCCTATGACATATGCTTTCTGAAGTATCCTGTCATATGAATCGGTAACTCTATTTTTCCACACAACTTTGTCAAGAGAAGAGAACATATCCTCAGCTGTGTAGGCA
>SAAM01000243.1 GCA_009929415.1 Clostridia bacterium
TAAAAGATCACAGGACAGGAGAAGAGTCTGGAAACGTAACGAGCGTTATGGATGGAAATATAATGCCTTTCATACTTGCGTACCTGAGATCTCAGAAATCATAATCCAGATGTTATCCACAGGTTGCTGAAATAATCTGTGGATAATGTGGATAAGTTGCAATTTTATACACAAATGTGAAAAAAAGGAAATTATGAATAAATATATGAGAGCGGCTTTTTCAGAAGCGCTGAAGGCTTATAAACTGGGAGAAGTGCCGGTTGGATGCGTAATCGAAAAAGACGGTGAGATAATCGGAAGAGGCCACAATCTTGTGGAAAAGTCAAAGCTGGCAACAGGGCATGCCGAAATAATAGCAATAGAGCAGGCATGCCGAAATACAGGAAGCTGGAGGCTTGCGGGAAGCAACATCTATATAACCCTCGAGCCCTGCATAATGTGCACGGGAGCCATACTTCATGCAAGGATAAATAATATCCACATTGGAGCGCTCGACCCTGTCAGGGGAGGAGCCATAAGCAGGGTACCTGTGATAGCCGAAGAACTTATACCAGGCTCAAACATGCTCATAATAGAGGAAAGCAGGGCCTGTTCATATATATTGAGCAGATTTTTCAGGAATCTGAGAATTAAGAAGGAAAAAAATAAGTGAATAAAGAAACATTCAGGGCAGACTGTCATATACACACCAGAAATTCTGACGGGTATGATGACATAGATTCCATAGTAGCAGCCTGCGTGCAGAATAATCTTACGCATATGGTCGCAACGGACCATGATACATTCAGGGGATATGAGGAAATCAGAGATAAAGCAGCTGCGGCAGGCATAAGTACAGTTAAATCCATAGAAATATCAGCGATAGACAAAGACGCAGGAAAGAGGATACATCTCCTCGGATATAACATAAAGGATGAGGAAATCATAAACAGGATCTGCGATGTCATGATAGAGCAGAGGAACGAGAAAGCCGCGAGGCAGATCAGAGAGCTGACGGCCATAGGATATGATATAAGCTATGACCAGCTTTATGACTTTTCAGGCGGATATATATTCAAGCAGCACATATTCGATGTTCTTTACAGGACTGGCCAGACAGAAAGCATGTTTCCTGAAATAAATGAAACGCTCTTCAGAAATGGCGGAAGGTGCGAGATAAAGATGGAATACATTGACATAAGGAAAGCTGTCAGGGCGGTAAAGGATTCGGGAGGATACGCAGTAATAGCGCATCCCGGTCAGCAGGACAACCTGTATATTGTGGATGAGCTTGTCAGAGAAGGACTTGACGGCCTCGAGCTCAATCATGCATCCAACAGTGAAAAATACAGAAAACTGATAACAGAAAAAGCTCTGCAGCACGGACTCATTCTTACAGGTGGAAGTGACTATCATGGAAGATATTCAAGAAGAGATACAGGCATAGGGGAGTATCTCTGTGAGCATAGCGCTCATATAATATTTCAGTAATTATGGAGGAGAAATGGATTTTGTAAAAGACTTGGGAAGAAAGAAAGAAAGCAAAAAACTGAGCCATATAGAAAATAAGAATATAATAGAAAATTACAATACACTTGTAGAAAAATACAACGAGATAAACGGTTTTTCTCAGGACGTGGTAGAAAAACACAACCTGCTTGTAGAAAAATACAACCAGCTTGCAGAGGATAGCGAGACTGAAAAAAGAAGATATGAAGAAGAGCTGAGGCTTCAGAAGGATGTGACGCTCAGGATAGAGAGCAAGTTTTCAGAGCTTCAAAAACATGTGGACAGGCTTCTCGAATCATATGAAAGTCTTGAAAAGGAAAATGCGAGGCTGGAAGAAGTAAACAGGAGCCTTGAGAAATATATCGAAATCATGGACAAGACAAAGAAGTTGCCTGTAAAGAATGAAAGAGGGGCCGGAAGGAAGAAGAAATACAATCAGGATCACATAGACAGGATAATTAATCTTAAGAATTCCGGAAAAGAGTACCTTGAAATAGTTGATCTTCTCAATTCTGAATTTGAAGACATGCAGTGGGGTATAAAAGAGGTAAAATACGTATTCACGAGATATAAAAACATGAAGTAATTTTAACTTAAAATTAATTATACATGATAAGGCGGGAGACAATATGGAAAAATCAAAGGTATATTTCAGTGATCTTTATGCGACTTCAAAAAACAACAACATGGCAGCGAGTCTTAGAAAGCTGTTCGACAAGGCCGGTTTTGGAGAAATCATATCTGAGAATGATCAGGTAGCCGTAAAGCTTCATTTCGGAGAAAAGGGAAACGTGACCTTCCTTAATCCGGTAAATGTAAGACAGATAGTGGACAAGATAAAGGAAGCTGGCGGAAAGCCGTTCCTTACAGACACCAATACTCTTTATTCCGGATCCAGGACAAACTGCGTAGATCATATACAGACTGCAATAGAGAATGGATTCGCATACTCGGTGGTTGGCGCGCCGATAATAATAGCAGACGGAATGTACAGCAGGAACTCTGAAACGGTAGAGATAAACAAGAAGCATTTCAAGGAAGTAAAGATTGGCGGAGAGATCTACAATTCAGACTCAATGATAGTCATATCCCACTTCAAGGGACATGAGATGGCAGGTTTCGGGGGAGTAATGAAGAACCTTGCCATGGGATGCGCTACGGCTCCGGGAAAGCAGATGCAGCACTCTGACATAAAGCCTCAGGTAGACCCGCAGACGTGTATCGGATGCAGAAGATGCGTATCCATATGTCAGACAAAAGCCATATCGATGGTTGAAAAGAAGGCTGTTATAGACAGCGAGGTATGCTATGGCTGCGGAGAGTGCATAGTGGTATGTCCTGTAAGAGCCATATCAGACCAGTGGGCTACGGACAGCAACGTGTTTCTTGAGAAGATGGCAGAATTCGCTTATGGGGCAGTATCCAACAAGAAGGGCAAGACGGGATACATAACCTTTGTCATGAACATAACTCCGCTCTGCGACTGTGCAGGCTGGTCGGGAAGGCCGCTCGCAAATGACATCGGAGTGCTTGCGAGCACGGATCCGGTAGCTCTTGAGAGAGCCTGCCTCGATCTTATAATAAAGTCAGCTGGAAAAGACGTATTCAAAGAAGCCCATACGGGAGTGGACGGATCACTCATAATTGACTATGCCGAAGAAATTGGAATGGGCATCCAGGAATATGAGCTCATAAACGTTCATACAGGAAG
>SAAM01000244.1 GCA_009929415.1 Clostridia bacterium
CTTAAGATAGAAGAGCTTGAAGCCATGAGGCTTAAGGATATAGAGGGGCTTAATCAGGAGGAGTGTGCAGAAAAAATGCATATTTCAAGGCAGACGTTTCAGAATATAATTGATAATGCAAGAAAGGTGGTAGCGACTGCACTTACCGAGGGCAAGGCAATAAATATAGGTGGAGGACATTATACTACAAGAAACTGTGAATTTAAATGCATGGAATGTGGAGAGATATACGAAATAAAGCAGGAGGACGATCATTTCATATGCCCTCAGTGCAGTTCTGAAAATGTCGGCTGCAGAAAAAGAAATGAAATTTGTGAGAAGTGGTGCAGAGGTAGAAAGTAAGCTTTGATTTATCCAAATATAGCTGGGAGGCTAGTCCATGAAAACAGTTGTTATCTACAAATCAAGATACGGATATACAGAAAAATATGCAAAATGGTTATCGGAAAAGCTTAATGCTGACTTATTTGAGGCCGCTGAAATCAGAAGCCTGGGTTTTTCGGAATATGATACTGTAATATATGGATGGGGGCTGTATGCAGGAGGCATCAACGGTCTAAAAAACCTTAAGGAAATATTTGGAGAAATAAGTGAAAAAAATATAGTTCTTTTCACTGTAGGACTTGCAGATCCTCTGGTAGAGAGTAACACGGATGGAATAAGATTGCATATAGACAGGGACTTCAGCCAGGAGATGAAGGAAAGAATAAAAGTTTTTCATTTAAGAGGTGGAATCGACTATTCAAAGCTGGGTTTGATTCACAAATCTATGATGATGATGCTGAAGAAAAGCGTAGAAAAAAAACCGGAGAATGATCGTACGCAGGAAGATTCTGAAATGCTTGAAACTTACGGAGAACAGGTTGATTTTACAGATATAGGATCGCTTGAACCTTTGGTGTCATACTTGAAAAAACTTGAAGCTGAATAAGGAGCCGGAGCATGTATAAAATCATTAAAATAGATGATCTTCCTCTGATAAAAGATATGACAGAGAAGCAGGCATATGAAAAAATATCATTAAATACAGTAGAAAGACTTGAATGCCTTGAAGGCTTCGATCTTATTGCTTTCGACTGGTATGATATCTATAATCCGAGGCAGGAGACTACAAGGATCATAATATATTTTACAGATGATACGATAATCTTCATATGCAGAGATGATAATGCAAAATCCATGCTTGATCTGAAGGTAAAAGATCACACAAGTACAGAGAAGATTCTATCTACATTTTTCGTAGAGCTCTTGAAATATGACATGGATAACCTTGAGGATTTAGAAGATCAGATTTTTAAATTTGAAGATCAGCTGCTTACAAACCCGAAGGCTGAAATTGCAAGGGAGATAGTTTCTTTCAGAAGGGTGCTTTCGCTTCTGAAGAGATATTATGAACAGCTCAACAGCATAATTGAAGAGCTCCTTGAAAATGACAATGAACTGATTACGTCTTCGCATATGAAATATTTCAAAGTGCTTGATAATCGCGTCGACAGGCTTTTTTTATCGGTTCTTCACCTTCAGGATTATGTATCTCAGACGAGAGAAGCTTATCAGGCTCAGGTAGATATTGAGCAGAACAGTATTATGAGGACGTTTACAGTAGTCACATCGATTTTTCTTCCTTTGACGCTCATTGTAGGATGGTATGGGATGAATCTGAAGATGCCGGAATTTGAATGGTATTATGGATATCCGTTCGTGATACTTATATGCATGGCTGTATTTTTGGTATGCATTATATATTTCAGGAAAAAAAAATGGATGTAGGAATATAGGTGGATATTATATATGATCTGGAATCCGTGGCATGGCTGTCACAAAATCAGTGAGGGTTGCAGGAACTGTTATGTTTACAGGATGGATGCAAAATATGAAAAAGACAGCAGCAGCGTAAAACGAAATAAATGCTTCTATGATCTTATAAAAAGAAAAAGAGATGGAAGCTATAAAATTGAAAAAGGTGAAACTATATATACGTGCTTTACTTCGGATTTTCTGATTGAAGAAGCTGACGAGTGGCGATCTGAAGCCTGGGATATGATAAGAGAAAGAAGAGACCTGCATTTTATTTTCATAACAAAAAGAATCGACAGGTTTATAGAATGCATTCCTGAGGACTGGAATGAGGGTTATGATAATGTAACAGTGGGATGCACCTGTGAGAATCAGGAAATGGCAGATTACAGGCTGCCGATATTCAAAGCCTCTCCGATAAAGCACAGGATTATAATATGTGAGCCTCTTCTGGGTCAGATTGATCTCAAAGGATATTCAGACAACGGAATCGAAATGGTAATTGCAGGGGGAGAATCAGGTGAAAATGCCAGAATATGCAGCTATGACTGGGTCTTAAATCTCAGGAAGCAGTGTCTGGATTCAAATACAGGCTTTTATTTCAAGCAGACAGGAGCAAGGTTCATAAAGGATGGAAAGCTGTATAATATTAAGCGAAGCCTTCAGCACTCTCAGGCAAAAAAAGCGAATATTGATATTGAAAACAAGAATCTCCCTTTTGATTTCTAAAGGGAGATTCTTTGGGTTATATTTCATTTTCCCACTCGGCAATAAATTTTTCGAGATCATTCTTCATTACAGGAATCTGAGTATTTAATGCTCCGCAGTGAAGGCATTTGTCATTTTTAAAGCCCTGTTTGGTGCATTTTTCTGCAACTTCCTGTACACATCCGTAGTTTCCACATTCGGTGCATCTGAAAACTGGATTTTTGCATGGATGCTGTTGTTTTAAGCCATCACATTTTGCAACCAGTGCTTTTTCTTCGTCATTCATTTCGATGTGTCTTTTCTGGTTAAGCCTTCCACCTCTTTCCCATCTTTTGTTGTTCGGAAATACCATTGGCATACGAGCCACCCCTCTCTAACTTAGGATCAACCTGAAATATGATTAAAGCTTTTCAAAAGATATATACCATAAAATAGGTCAAAGTAATCGTATAATATTGTAAACATGTTTAAACAGAGTGCTATGATGGTAAAAGAAAGTTGTAATTGCATATGATGGATGTTATTATAAAAAATAAAGGTGAGATGAATGATGAAAATGCTTATAAGTGAAATGGATGCAATAAATATAAGAGAGTCAAGACGTGTCTATCTGGATAAAGAGATAGATATAAGAAAAATGATACATCTGAAGAATTTTATAAAGAGGATCAATGAAGAGTC
>SAAM01000021.1 GCA_009929415.1 Clostridia bacterium
TCCATATTATAAGTATCCTTTCCTATTACGACTGATTATATTATACCCTTGCAAAAGTATTATAAACACTCATAAACCGATTCATCCCACCGCCTTCACGCTCGTTAATACGAGCAAGGTAGTTTAGAGGAGGGGGAATTCTCGGTACATGTATTAAATATTATTATACAATTTATTTTATTGTATTGCCACAATTATTTTAATAATTTTACCAATTTTTATAAAAAAAATCTGTATTTCTGTTGTTTTTGTATACTTACAATAACAGAATAGAACAATGTTGTCAATATTTGGCGTACATATTTACATTAATCCGTACCTTTTGATATATTTTTATCTTAATATATGAATTTACAAAAAATCAGACCCCGGCAAATGTGAGGTCTGATAATATATCAATGCTGTAATTAGAATTTTGTATATTTCTGGAAATACTTTGTAGCTTCCATTACTACTAGCGGAATAATCGGAAGTATGAAGAGGTATTTCACAAGATCTGCTGAGAGTTTTGTTACCTCAAATATATCCGATATAACTGGCACTGTGAGCACAAGTACCGTAAGAAGCACGCCAACTGCTACGGCTCCTATCATGAATTTATTCGTAAGCAGTCCTACCTGAAGCACTGGTCTGTTGCTTCTTACATAGAATCCATAAGCAAGCCTTGAAAGACACAGCGTTGTGAATGCAAGGGTCTGAGCCGTCTTTGTATCTGCACTCTTTAATCCTATCAGGAAGGCAACAGTCGTAACTACAGAAAGCAGGAATCCCTGCATAGTTATCTTCCAGATAAGCCCGCCCGCGAATATGCTCTCGTTCTTCTTTCTCGGCCTTGAGTCCATGAGGCTCTCGTCAGAAGGCTCGAATGCAAGCGCTATGGCTGGCAGAGAGTCTGTAACAAGGTTTATGAACAGAAGGTGAAGCGCTGAGAATGGATTTGGAAGTGCAAATATCGCCGCGTAGAGAACTGTCAGGATTCCTCCGAGGTTTCCTGAAAGCAGGAACTGTATGGCTCTTTTTATATTCTCATATACAGTTCTTCCCTGTGATACCGCCTCAACTATGGTAGCAAAGTTGTCATCTGCAAGAACCATTGCCGCTGCATCCTTTGATACGTCTGTGCCGGTAATTCCCATAGCAACCCCGATGTCTGCCTGCTTCAGAGCAGGAGCGTCATTTACTCCGTCTCCTGTCATGGCAACAATCTGGCCTCTGTCCTGCCATGCCTGTACTATCCTTATCTTGTTTTCAGGCGAAACCCTCGCATATACGCTTATTCTCTCAAGCTTTTCTGCGTATTCCTGCTCAGTCATGTCCTCAAATTCAATCGAGTCTACCGCTATGTCTCCTTCTTCCATTATGCCCAGTGTATTTGCGATTGATGATGCAGTTATCTTATGGTCTCCTGTTATCATTATCGTCTTTATTCCGGCTTTTTTCGCTCTTGCGATGGCATCCTTTACCTCTTCTCTTGGAGGGTCTACCATTGCCATGAGTCCTATGAAGATATAGTCCTTTTCATCCTCGAGGTCAAGCACTTCATCTTTGTGCTCTGTCATCGCGAATGCCAGCACTCTGAGCCCCTGTGAAGAGAAGTTGTGGTTCTGCCTTATAAAGATCTCTCTTTCTTCTTCGGTCATGTCATATACCTGATTTTCGCGCAGTATCCTTGTACTTCGCTTAAGCAGGACATCCGGAGCGCCTTTTGTGAATATATGGTCTCTTTCCTTGAAGTTGTGGAGTGTGGACATCAGCTTTCTGTCTGAATCAAAAGGCAGGTCTGCAAGCCTCTGATATTTCTTGTTGATCCTATCCAGATCCATCTTGTTCTTTATTGCAAAGTTGAGGAGGGCTGTCTCGGTAGGGTCCCCGATTTCCTTGCCGTCGCTGCCTATGCTGGAGTCATTGGCAAGCACTGATACTCCTACCATGGTCTCTGCGTTAGTATTTTTTTCTATCGCCATGTCCTGACCGTCTATAGTGAAGGTATGGACTACGGTCATCTTGTTCTGTGTGAGCGTTCCTGTCTTGTCTGAGCATATTATGGATGCTCCGCCGAGAGTCTCTACTGCAGGAAGTTTCTTTACTATGGCATTTTTGGCTGCCATCTTGCTCGTACCTACTGCCATTACTATGGTAACTATCGATGCGAGCGCCTCTGGTATTGCTGCTACTGCAAGGGCTACCGCAAACATGAAGGCGTCTATGAAGTCTGCGTTTCTCATCATGTTGAGCGCAAATATTCCTACGGATATGAATGTGATTCCTATTCCTAGCTTCTTGCTGAAGTCATCCAGTCTTTCCTGAAGTGGAGTTTTTCTCTCCTTTGCGTTCTGGATGAGGGTAGCAATCTTGCCTATCTGCGTATCCATTCCGGTATGCGTAACGACAAATCTCGCTCTTCCGTATGTCACTAGTCCTGATGAGAACACCATGTTCACCATGTCTCCAAGTGCTACTTCTTCTTTTTCTATGACATCTGCCATCTTGTCTACTGCAGTGGATTCTCCTGTGAGCGAGCTCTCTATTACCTGAAGGCTGCTCGATTCGATTATCCTTCCGTCTGCCGGGATATAGTCTCCTGCATCAAGCATTACTATGTCTCCTGTAACCAGCTCTCTCGCCGGTATCGAAAGTGACTGCCCGTCCCTGATTACTTTTGCTGACGGTGCTGACAGCTTCTTGAGGCTGTTCAGCGAGCTTTCTGCTTTTTTCTGCTGAACTACTCCAAGTATGGCATTGAGTATGAGAACTACTCCGATCGTGATTGCACTCTTCTGTTCTCCAAAGGCAAAAGATATCCCTGCGGCTATTATAAGAATAATAATCAAAAAGTCCTTGAACTGGTCTATGAACATCTCAAGAGTGGATTTTTTCTTCCCCTCTTTAAGCTCATTGTAGCCGCTTTCTTCTATCCTTCCTTTTACTTCCGTGCTGCTGAGGCCTTCCGGTGTTGTCCTCAGCTCACTCATCACTTGTGATGGATCCTGATTAAAATAATTCATGTCCTCTTCCTTTCTCAATTAAGCGCACCTTTCTTTATTATAACCAATTTTACAAAAAAAACTCAGAGACAGAATAATCCTGTCCCTGAGTCTGGTTATTTAATATGATGCCAGATTTTTCAATCACGATGTTGACATTCACAACAATCATTACAGTAAAGTAACTGATTGCTAACTACTCCCTCAAAGGTAATAGTATTATATTCTATTTTTCTGGCTTTGTAAATACTTTTTTTAATGTAAAAATATTTATTTTCCTGTTATACAAGCTTTATCTGGTGGAAGGTCTTCTTGCCTTTTTTGATCATTATTATTCCATCCTTTGCCATATCAGCGCTGAGACAAAATGCTGGATCAGTTATCTTTTCGTCATTTACCTGTACTCCGCCCTGTGTTATGAGCCTTCTCGCTTCGCTGTTTGAAGGAACGAGTCCTGTAACCTTGAGCGCATCTATTATTGTCATGCCATTTTCAAGCTCGGCTGCAGCTATCTCTGTAGTAGGCGCATTCTCGCTTGCTCCGTTCTTGTTTGCAAAAAGCTCTCTTGCCGCTGTCTGCGCGCTTATTGCGTCTGCTTCTCCATGAACCATCTTTGTGACCTCGAATGCAAGCACTTCCTTGGCCATGTTGATTTCTGCTCCTTCGAGCGCTCCGAGTCTTCTTACCTCTTCCATAGGCAGGAATGTCAGTAGTGCCAGGCATTTTTCTACTGAAGCGTCTTCTACGTTTCTCCAGTACTGGTAGAACTCATATGGCGATGTCTTTTCTCTGTCAAGCCACAGAGCGCCTGCCATAGTCTTGCCCATCTTCTTTCCGTCCGAAGTCGTAAGGAGGTTGAATGTCATGCCGTATGCCTGTTTTCCTTCTTTTCTTCTTATCAGGTCAGTTCCTGCTATTATATTTGACCACTGATCGTCTCCTCCGAGCTGCATCTTGCAGCCATAAGTCTCATTCAGCTTGAGGAAGTCATATGCCTGCATTATCATGTAGTTGAACTCAAGGAATGTAAGCCCGCCTTCTTTTTCCATCCTTGATTTGAATGCCTCTGCCTGAAGCATCCTGTTTACAGTGAAGTGAGCTCCTACCTCTCTGAGGAATGGTATATATTCAAGCTTTAACAGCCAGTCAGCATTGTTTGCCATTATCGCCTTGTCGTCTGAGAAATCTATGAATCTTGAAAGCTGCTCCTTGAATTTCTCACCATTTTCAGCAATCTGCTCCTGAGTAAGCATCTGTCTCATGTCTGCTCTGCCTGAAGGGTCTCCTACCATTGTAGTTCCTCCTCCGATAAGCACTATAGGCCTGTGTCCTGCCATCTGAAGGTGTCTCATAGCTACCGCCTGAAGAAAGTGACCTACATGAAGGCTGTCCGCAGTCGGGTCGTATCCTGTATAGAATGTAACGCTTTCTTTTCCAAGCAGCTCTCTTATCTCGTCTTCATGTGTAGCCTGTGCAATGAACCCTCTTTCTTTTAAGATATCAAATACATTTGTTTTTTCCATTTCGTCCTCCTGATATTATCTGTTTATTTTCTAACTCATCTCAACAAGCTTTGTTTCAAGCAGATCTTTTATTTCTTCAATTGCTGCTTCTTCATCTTCTCCGTCTGCTTCGACTTCTATCCTGTCTCCATATGCGACCCCAAGTGCAAGCACTCCTATTATAGATTTTGCATTTACTGCACGGCTGTTGAATATAAGGTTAATTTCTGATCTGTATTTATTGCAGGCCTGTACGAATGTTGCTGCCGGTCTTGCATGAAGTCCAAGCCTGTTCTTTATTTCGAACTCAACTTTTATCATTTTTCTATCTTCTCCTTTAATTCTTCGGCTATCATCTCGATTTTTTTCAGCCTGTGATTCACTCCTGATTTTCCAAGAGGAGTTTCCATTATTTCTCCCAGCTCCTTGAGGCTCATATCCGGGTTTTCTACTCTCAACATCGCTATTTCATGCAGATTTTCAGGCAGGTAATCCAGGCCCTGCTTCTCCATGATATAGTTTATGCATTCAATCTGGCGCATCGATGTATCCACCGTCTTGTTGAGATTAGCTGTCTCGCAGTTTACAAGCCTGTTAACGTCATTTCTCATCTGTTTCTTTATCTTGATGTCCTCCAGATGCATGAGCGCATTGTAGGCTCCCATCAGGTTAAGCAGATCTGTTATATGTTCGCTTTCCTTTATGTAAACTACATTGTTGTTTTTTCTTGTTACTATCTTTGCATTCAGCTTGTAGCTGTTTAGCAGTTTTCTCAGGTTCTGGCTTATTTCTATGTTTACGGTAGAAAACTCAAGATGATACATCTTTGCCGGATCGGAGACTGATCCGCTCCCGAGAAATGCTCCTCTCAGATATGCCCTTTTTCCATCCTGCCTTGATACAAGGTGCTTTGGAATGGTGCTTACCCAGCTCAGGTGCTCTCCCTCTTTTTCTATTATACCGACTTTTTCCAGTATATCGTTTGCTCCCTGGTCATAAGTGACGCTGAGCACATAGGTGTTGTTTCGCTTGAGATTGCTCTGCCTGTTGACCTGTATCTCAACCGTTATGCCAAAGCAGTTTTTTATGAGCGTGAATACTTTTCGTGCGATGGCAGGGTTTTCTGTATTTATTACAAATGATAGCTTGTTGAAGCCCATAAGCTTGAGCGTTCCACTCATCCTTATTATCGCTGACAGCTCTGAGAGCTGAACCTGAGGATTTTCATGGATTATTCTTGCCAGCTCATTTTTTACCTGTGCTGAAAATGACATTATTTTTCACCTTTTTTGAAATAGCTTACCGCTACTTTGATGATTTCTCTCTCATCATCATACTTTACGATTTCGATAGCTTTGTCCATCTGAATATATCTGGCCTCGACAAATCCCTCTTCCTTCTGAGGTACTGTCTCCAGGCTTGATGACTTCATCATGAACCAGTGGACAGTCTTGTGGATTCGGTTCGTTTCGTCCCAGTTTTCCTTGTAGGTATAGTGTATTTCTCCCAGATATTTTATGACCTCAGCCTGAGTTCCCGTTTCTTCCTTTACTTCCCTGAGAGCTGCTTCTTTTATCTTTTCGTCTTTTTCTATTCTTCCCTTGGGAAGGACCCAGTCACCATTGTATTTTCTAAGCAGAAGAATGGCATTATCATAAATGACCACCCCGCCCGCGCTCTTCTCTATTCTCACGCCGTCTCCTTCCTGCTATAGTATATCTAACAGTATTCTTGCCACCTTTTCACTGTCATGCATTATCTGACCTGTCTCTGAAACCCTGAGCAGATTGTCTTCTATAATCTGGACGCCAAGCTCCCTGATCTTAGCTCTCTGCGAATCGTCAACATATACCGGATGCTTGTGCTCTCTGTCATATCTTTCGAGTATGTCGCTTTCTATTATTTTGTTGTTTATGAGCATATAGTCTATCTTAAGATTTTTCACATGGTCTGTGATCTTTTCAAGATGCCCATAGCAGTCGAGCCTGTCCGTCTCACCTTCTTCGCTCATTATGTTGCATATGAAGACTTTTTTTGCCCTGCTGTTTATTATCGCCTCCGAAATATCCGGTATTATGAGATTGGCTATTATGCTTGTATACAGGCTTCCCGGACCGATAACTATTATATCCGCATCTGCAATCCTCTCAACCGCCTTGCATGAGGCAGAAGGCTTTGAGGGAATGAGCTCCAGCTTTTTTATGAATGTCTTTTGCGTAATGCAGCTTGGGGCTATGTTTGACTCACCTATGGCCACGTTTCCGTTGTCAAGCGTAGCAACCAGCCTTACCTGTTCATTCGTGGAAGGGATCACGCTGCCTTTTACGCCTATCATGTCCGAAATATGGTCGACGGCTTTTTCAAAATCTCCGAATATCTCATAGAGCGCAAGCAGGAAAAGATTTCCAAAGCTCTGATTCTTGAGGCTTCCGCTTTCAAATCTGTGGCTCATCAGCTTTTCCATGATTGGATCCATATTGGATAGCGATACCAGGCAGTTTCTGATATCTCCTGGTGGAAGCATCCTGTTTTCAGCTCTTATGAGCCCCGAGCCTCCTCCGTCATCAGCTACAGTAACTATGGCGCTGAGTGATTCTGTATGTTTTTTCAATCCTCTGAGAAGGTTCCCCTGGCCTGTCCCTCCACCTAAAACTACTATATTTGTCCTGTTAGTGTCCATGTTAATTTCCAATCTTTATATTTTTTAGTGAAGCGTTATATCCCTGTGCTTCTTAAAAATCTTATATTCTGAGTCTTCGAATTTCTGATATATCAGATTCGCAAACGTGACAGAACGATGTCTTCCCCCTGTGCATCCTATTGCTATTACAAGATGTGTCTTTCCTTCCTTTTCATAATGCGGAAGTAGAAATTCGATCATGTCATACAGCTTTTTAAGGAATTCATGACTTGCAGATGAATCCATAACATAATTCCTTACTTCCTCGTCATCGCCTGTCTTTTCTTTAAGCTCCGGGATATAATATGGATTAGGAAGGAACCTCACGTCAAATACGAGATCCGCATCCACAGGTATCCCGTGCTTGAACCCAAACGATGTTATGGATACGGTGAGATTGTTTTTCTTGCTTCCATCCTGAAAAGCATCCAGAATGCTTTTTCTCAGGTCCTTTACCGTCATGTTGGTCGTGTCTATGGTCTTCTGCGCTTTTCTCTTTATCGGTAAAAGCATGTCTCTTTCTCTCTGTATTCCATTTATTATGTTGTCTTCGTTTGCAAGAGGGTGTCTTCTTCTGGTCATTTTGTATCTTCTTACGAGGACCTCGTCTCTGCAGTCGAGAAAGAGTATCTCGCTGCTGTTCGTCTGGCTTTCTATGAAATCCAGGCTTGACTGGAGGCTCTGCGCAAATTTGTATCCTCTTACGTCTATTCCGATTGCTACCTTGTCGAGAGTTCCCTGAGACTGTACTCCCAGCTCATATATCTTTGAAATCAGCTCTGGCGGAAGATTGTCTATGCAGTAGTATCCCAAGTCTTCAAATATGCTCATTACTTCACTCTTTCCTGAGCCTGACATGCCTGTAACTATTACAAATTTCATATTCTTCCTCCTTCGGTCAAAATCAAATTACGTTAATTATCTGTTTTTTGCTCAGGCCTGCGCTGTGAGCTCTGCTGAGAGCAGACTGCGTCATTCCTATATGTGTATGGTGATGTGCATCTGAACCTATGGCAAACTTTATGTCCATGTGCTTTATCTTGTCTATCTGGTCTTTTGAAAGGTGGTCATGATGAGCATTTATCTCAAGGACAGTGCTCGTCTTTTCTGCCATCTTTGCCACTTCTTCTATATATACGTCTCCCTTGTCTCCAGGGTGAGTCAGTATGAATATCTGATTGTCCCTCATAGCGTTTACGAGCGCTCTGGTGTTGTAATCCATTTCCCTTGGCTTGAGTGGCTTTATGAAGTTTCTGACATGATTTTTGAGTCCTCTCATATTTGGAGGCATAGATCCGAAGTGATACCCGGCCATGACATAGTCTACATAGTTTCTTATATAGTCATCGACGTCTATGTTTCCTCTGTCATCGAGCACATTTGCCTCTACTCCGAGAAATATCTTTATATCCTGATACTTTTCCCTGAGACGCTCTATTTCATCCTTCATCTTTGGATAATCCCTGTATTTTACGCCAAATCCCTTGTGCATATATCCATGGTCTGATATTCCTATTTTCCTCAGTCCTATTTTTCTCGCAAAAAGGACATTTTCTTCCATGGTGGATTTGCCGTCACTGTATTTAGTATGAGTATGATACTCAGCTATGCACTTCATCTTTCACCTATTATCCTGACCTCTTCTTCGAGCATTATCCCTGAATTTTCAAATACCCTGCGTTTTACGTCTTCAATGAACATTATCATTTCTTCGAATGTGCAGCTTCCCTTGTTTATTACAAATCCGCAGTGCTTTTCAGATACCTTTGCATCTCCTTTTGTATAGCCTCTGAGTCCTGCTTCTTCTATGAGCTTTCCTGCAAAATGGCCAGGAGGCCTCTTGAATGTGGATCCTGCGCTGAACTCTGATACCGGCTGCTTGCTTACTCTTTTTTCTGTGAAGTCATCTATCTTTGCTTTTATCTTGTCTCTGCTTCCCTTTTCAAGCTCCAGGCATACCGAAAGCACTATATAGCCTTTTTCCATTGCAAGGCTTTTTCTGTATCCGAATTTCATCTGCTCATTTTCAAGCTCTGTTATTCTTCCTTCTCTATCTATAACCCTGACGCTCTTTACTATGTTCTTCATTTCGGAGTCATAGGCTCCTGCATTCATGTAAACTCCGCCACCAAGAGTTCCTGGTATCCCGCTTGCGAATTCAAATCCTGCAAGCTCGGCTTCGAGTATCAGCCTGGACAGCGCCGTCAGCCTTATCCCTGCCTGAGCCCATACGGCATTACCCTCTATCGAGCACCCTGCAAAGCTGTCAGCTATCTTTATGACAAGTCCTCTTATTCCTCTGTCAGATACCAGTATGTTTGATCCATTGCCTATTATGGTGCATGGGATTCCTTTTTCTGATGCTTTTTCCATGATGCTCACAATCTGCAGCTCTTCCTCTGGAAACACCATTATGTCTGCCGGACCGCCTATCCTGAAGGTGGTATGGTTTCTCATCGGCTCGTTAATTGCTATCTGGTCTTCTCTCAGTATATGTTTTAATTCATCTATCAAAAAATCCAGCGCTTTACCTGAATTATCTTTATTTAATATATCTGTATTATTCAATTTTCTCTCCTGACAATAAATTTCATTCTAACTATTAATTTTACTATATGCCTTGTATTTTTGCAATTTTATTTTAGATATTTATTAACTTGTAAAAAAGCCTTCCGGTTTATCTTATGCAAAGGATAAACTCAGAGGGCTTTTTTTAATATATTTCAGTAAATGATATGCTAATTATAATTGTACTTCACTATTACCTTGCCATCTGATATGGTCATGATATTTATAGGAAGATCCTCGAATATGTCTACAACTATTATGTCCGCTTCCTTTCCTGGCGCAATTTCGCCCTTGTCATGCATTCCGAGCGCCATGGCCGGATTGTAGCTTGCAAGCCTTACTGCTTTTGGAAGTCCTATATTTCCTTCAAGGTTGAACACGTACTCCAGTATGTCCCTTGACCTGTTTGAGGCTGACAGTATGTTTATGTTGTCGTCTGCCATCTCGTCCACATAATCTATGATGCTGTTTTCATCAACCAGCGACTCGACATCTATTGATGCGCTGAGGTTGTTGCAGCTCACATACTCCATGGATTTCTCGCTTTTTGGATCGACCAGCAGGTCTATACCTATTTTATATGTCTCTTTCAGCTTTTCCACAAGCTCGCATTTTGAAACTGCAAATGGGATTTTTCTTGATTTTGCGAATTTCATCTTGTAGGAGAGCTCATCGAGCGCCGATTCTTCTCTCAGCTCTCTGAGTCTTTCCGTTATCTTTCTTGCGAGTTCTTCGTCTATCTCAAACTGATTCTGAAGATACTGTGCATAATACTGTTCCTGATATTCCTCAAGAATCTCAGAGTGATACCCCGTGCATGTAACGAAATCAACGCACTCGGCATCAAAAAGGGCTTTGAGCTTTCTGTTGAGATTTATGTCTCCAAGCTTGAACTTGAGATGCACCTTGTGATCTATCAGAAATCTTCTTTTTCTGTAATTTTTTACGTATGTCAGTTTTTCTATGACTTCTTCAAGGTCTCTTCCCTCACTGAACTTATCAAGCGTGAAGGTATGAAAAACCGTAGTTATGCCTGACTCTGCAAGCAGTTTTTCGACCTGGTAAAAAGCTTTTTCCTCTGTAAAGAATTTAATGTATTTTGAGCTTATCTCCTTTACAAAATCGAGCGAATGTATGTTTATGAGTCCAGGCAGCACAAATTTTCCGGTCATGTCAATGAAATCACCTTCAGGTTTTCTGCCTAGCACTACGTCTGTTATGCGGTTGCCTTCTATCTCAATATATCCTTTATCCAAACTGTCTCTTAGTACAATCTTGTTACTGTATATTCGCAGCAAAATAAACACCACCTTTTTATCAGATAAGTTCATTATACTACATTTACAATTTTATGTCTTGCATTAATTGTTATTTTGATTATCTTTTTATCTCATACATGTATATCCTGCCTGATGTCGGAACTACTGTGATCTTATACATTAGCTTGCTGTCCGCTGATTCCAGTAGGAGAGTTCCATCCCCCTTTGCGGCATTTTCACTGAAATAAGACTCGAAAAAATTATAATTGATTCCCTTATTAACAACCGTATACTGTGCAAGCACCGGATATGAATCAAAATCCGCATCAGCGGAGGCCTTTTTCTGAACTATTATGCTACTGTCCAGCCTGGTCTTTATATATGTCTTTACCGGAGATGTTCTGCTCTGAACGCAGTAATAAAGTATCCCATCCTCAGCGATTATCCTGAATCTCTGGGACAGCTCTCCGTTTACATTCAACTGCCGTGTATATCTCATCGCCGAAATCACGCTCTGTGCTTCGCTCCTCAGCGCCGCAGTCCCAAGATCTGCTCTAAGGCTCGCCATCAGAAGCATGGCCGAAAGTATCGCAAGCACTATGATAAGCTCTATCAGAGTATATCCCTTCGTATCATTTCTTTTCATAGTATACCTCCGAGGAGATTATGTCCTTTTCGAGATCGAATTCATGGTTTCCCGTCCATGGCGCTGCTCCTCCTGATGCATAATATGCCTTGATTTCCGCTATCATCTCATCTGTGTACAGCGGCATAACGAAGAAATAGTCTTTTCCATATACATACGTCTGGCCATCTATTCTGGCTTTTATATTTATCTTCAGTGCGAAATCCTCGCATGTATTTACCCTGTTCAATCCCTCGCTTGTGTTCTTCTTAAAATGCATGGCACCCGCCGAACTGTCATATGTATATATTTCTCTGGTGACTTCAGTGCACTCTATACCCATGTCTTTTAGCATGGGTGAAGCCTTTATGCTGTCTGAAAGAATCTTCCATTTGCTTACTGCCATTTCCTGGAGCGCGTATCTGAGAACCTTCTTCTTTATCTCATCGTTCGTCTGGCCTGAGGTAAATGTGTATTTATTTGCTATATTGTATGTGCTGTTCATGTTCTGAAGCAGGTATACGTCTGCCACCTGAAACAGGCTTTCTCCGTAGAGCCTTTCCTGTACTGCCTCCTGACGCCTTGATATCGTATTCATGGAAAGCCTTGACGAGGTTAGTATCTGAGCTGAAAGTATGAGGCATGAGCAGAGTATTATTATTACCTGCACGGAGCAGATTCCTTTTTTATTCATGTATGAGAATTTCATAGCTGCGCCTCATTTCACTCCCCTCATGTGAAAGTTCAATCCTGATTTCATAAAAGTCAGTCCCATTGACTGTGCCTGCATATTTTCTGTAAGAGCTTATATCATAGCCCTCAGCTGTTCTTTCTGAATATTCTTCTGAATCAGTCAGCATAATTATCTCATCTTCTATGACGCTGTTCATCCTGTCCATATCTTTTAAGGCAGACTGCATCTTCAGATTGAAAAACACGGAATTGAATACGATTATCCCGGTCAGGGTCATTATGAACATGGCAGCTATTACATCAAGAAATACGCTCCCTTTCTGGTCATGAATGTTTTTCATATTTTCCACCTATAACTGCCAGACTGAGATCGGCATGCATGCTATTTTCCTGCCTGGTTACTGTAAGCTCGCTGAGCTGTATGCCCTTTATCCTTGAGAGCATTTTTATGAATTCTGTGATGTTGCGGCTCTCTCCCTCTATGGAAAGCGTGATTATGTGCGCCTGAAGGTTTTCCTGTTCCTCTCTTGCATATTCATAACTGGTCTTCTCCAGATTGCAGCTGTTTATCATGGTGTCCACCGTCGAGATTATTTCAAGGTCTGAAATCCTCGATATTGAGCTTTCTGAAACCACCTTGATTATGTTCTCGCTTTCAAGCTGGGTCTTTATGCCCTGATTTTCTTCAAACTGAGGGAGTATTACAAAAAATGCATTGAGGATGCCGTAGATCAGCGCCGTTATCATAAGTCTTTTATTCACTTTGACTCACCTCCAGGGTAACATGCTGAATTCCTTCAGCCGAATCAAGTGTCTCGATTTTTACATCAAGTCCGCGTTCCTTAAGATAATCCATAGATTCCTGGAGCATCTTTGAGTCTGAATGCTCTATATCCACGGATATGCTTTCTTCATTGAATCTTATCTGGCTGTAATCCAGATGAGCCAGATTTTCAAGATACCGGGCCGCCTCTATCATGTCGAGGTTTGTGAACCTTCCTCTGTAATATTCATATTCTCCTGATATCATTTTTTCGCTGACATTTACAAGATCCTCCTGGAATGAGTTCTCCAGCTCTCTCTCGAGCTGTTTTCCTCTTGTTATAAGCATTATGTCTGCTCCGAGGCTTGCAAGGATTATCAGAATCGCCGCCGCTGTTACGGCCAGCTTTTTACCTATGTATTTTTTTATGTGTGGCCTTATATTGTATTCTCCCATATCGCACCCCTTATAATTATCATCTGAGTATAAGCATGTATTCAGAATCATATTCCCAAAGTCTCATTTCAGGCCTGTCATATATATTTTCCAGCTCAGCCAGCCTGCCTTCATCTATCATCCTGAATAGACCTCCCGTTTTAATTATTGCCTTTCTTCCCGTGGTTTTTTCCATGCTTATAAGAAATCCGTCTATGTTGTACACCGGATTTTTCATAAATATCATTCTCAGAAACCCGATTTTCTTTATAAGTTCATTTATTGAATCGTTTCCTATCCTGAGCCTGTGGCCGCTCTGAGAAAAGCATATATCGACGGGAAACTGAGATTTCGAAGATCTGTCACCTGTAGCTTTCAGATCCACTTCGCTCAGCAGCATCTCTCTTATGCTTTTTCGCTCTCTTCTATTATTGCAGACAGCTTTGTTTTCATATTCATCCGCTGAGAATTCTATGTCGATTATGACGGTTTTTTCTTTAAGATTTCCTCCGGTGAGGATATCAAGATGTCCTGTTTCATTATCATAAACATAAAGCATTTCTTTCTGCCTCCTTTGCCTCAATATGAAAATGATATCTACATGGCGCTATAAAGGCTGCTTACATCAAGCAGCGGCATAAGGACTGCAAGTATCCCTGCCAGGAACAGCCCTATTATCATGATAGCTGCAGGCTGTATCATTCGGCTGAATCTTTCCGTAAGGTCTTCGAGGCGTCTCTTTGTATATTTATGTACGTACGCTATGTTTTCTGTCAGCCTGCCTGATTCTTCGCCTGTCTTTATGTAGGTTATTACTGCCGGTCCAAATACCTCCGGGTTTCTCGAGAGGGCTTCACTGAGTCTTACTCCGTTTTTCAGGTTCATTATTATGTCCTCGATAACCAGCCTCATGTATCTGTCGCCGATACTTTTCCTTATTATTTCAAAGGATTCGACAGCATCCTTTCCCGCCTCCATCAGAATATGCACCTGCCATGAAATCTCATTGACGTAATGGGCAGAGTAGATCCTTCTTGCCCACCTTATCCTCAGAATCCTTGAGTATATTGCCCTTACCGCTCTCGATTTGTCCGGCATTATGATAATTGCAGCTGTCAGCGCAAGCACTGCCATCTTTATTGCGGTCGTGTTTCCTGAGAGGAATCCGTTAATATCCATTATCATGGCTACAGCCAGTGGAATCTCGACGTCCATGCTCATGTACACCTTATATATCTGAGGCACTGCAAATCCAGCTATGAATATGAGCAGAAAAAACATCATACAGATTAGAAGTGAAGGATAAAAAATTAGTTTTCCAAGATTATTTCTTGACCTGCTTTTTTCTTCCAGATATCCGCATGATGTCTTATATGCCATTTTGTAGTTTTCGGTTTTTTCACCTATTTCAAGAGTCGCTGCTATGAATTCATCCGTGAGTCCGGATTCTGCAAATACCTTCACCGGAGGATCTCCATTGCGAAGCTTTTCAATCATTGCCATGACATCCAGATTTTTAAGATCCTCTCTAAGAAGCGTTAGTGAGGTTATAATGTCGAGGTTGCTGTCTGAATAGAATCCGATCATGTTGTAAAAATCTCTTTTTGTACTGAGACTTGGTTTGGCTTTCACATCTCTCCTCCTGTAATATCCATCAGTACCATAAATATTTCATTGCTTCCTTAAGCTCTATATCCCCGTCTGAAAGCATCAATGCAATTTTATCCCTTACCTTCTGGTTCTGATTTTTTGGGGCTTCACCTCTTAGATGAGCCTCCCTTAGATCATCTGTGAATACAGTGATGTCCATCACGGGAACATTCTTGTGATAACCGCTGTAGCTGCAGGATTCACAGCCAACAGGCTCCCATATTATCTGTCCCCTCAGCAGCCCGAGCTCTGCAATAGCTTCTCCTTCATATATCCTTTCCTGCCTGCATTTTCTGCACAGGACGCCTGCGAGCCTCTGGTTTACTATAAGATTTATCGAAGATATCAGTGCTGCCGGATCGATTCCAAGATTGACTATCCTGTCTATGGCCGAAGCCGAGGACTTTGTATGAAGAGTAGAGAACACCAGATGTCCTGTGAGGCTGGCTTTTGTAGCTGTATCTGCGCTCTCGAAATCTCTTATCTCTCCTATGTAGATTATGTCCGGGTCCTGCCTCACTACTGACCTCAGGGACTCCGTGAATGAACCCTCGAGCGTGTCATCTGTCTGTATCTGAGTTATTCCGTCCATGGTATATTCTATAGGATCCTCTATCGAGACTATATGCCTGAGTCCATCGTTTATCTCGTTCAGGAGGCACCTTAGCGTTGTAGATTTTCCAGATCCTGTAGGGCCACATATCAGCACGAAGCCACTGCTCAGTCCAAGAGTCTTTCTTATAACGGCTTCTTCTTCAACTGAAATTCCAAGGGAGCTGAGGCTTGAGGGCACATTATCGGGATTTAGAATCCTTATAGACACTTTTTCATTCTCTATCGTGTTCACGATTGAAACCCTCATATCAATCTCCTGATCCGATATAGTGTACCTGAACCTGGCATCCTTTGGGGATCTGAT
>SAAM01000022.1 GCA_009929415.1 Clostridia bacterium
TGTTAAGATTTACGATTTAGAATTCGATTTTTTTGAGTAGGAGATTATATGATTACAAGTAAACAAAGAGCGTATTTAAGAGGACTTTCCAATACTATTCAGCCTACAACTCATGTGGGAAAGGAAGGAATAACTGAGAGTGTAATAGATTCTATAGAAGAGACACTTTCTACAAGAGAGCTTATAAAAATCAAGCTTCTTGACAATTCAGGGCTAACCGCTAAAGAAGTAGGAAACGCAGTAGCTGAAAATCTCAAAGCGGAATGTGTTCAGTGCATTGGAAGTAAAATAGTTTTATACAGGGCCTTCAGAAAGGATCCTCAGATAATCTTGCCAAAAAAATAAGCGGAGGCGTATTGTTTTGAAAAAAATAGGCATACTTGGAGGCACGTTTAATCCAGTTCATTCAATGCATATCAGAATGGCTGAAAAATCCAGGGAAATAATGAAGCTTGACCAGGTTATATTCATTCCATCTGCAAATCCTCCCCACAAATCGGGCTTTGAGATAGAATCATTTTTACACAGATTTAATATGGTGGAGATTGCCATAGATGGCATTGAGGGTTTTTCTGTTTCAAACATCGAAAACAAGATAAATCATAGAAAATCATATACGGTAGATACACTTAGGGCTCTTAAGCTCATATATCCTGATGACAGATTATATTTTATCGTGGGCTCAGATTGTGTTTTCCAGGTTGAAAGCTGGAATAACCCGGATGATATATTCATGCTTTGTGAACTCGTTGTATTTGAGCGCCCGGATGTTTCCACTCATGAAGAACTTATGGAAAAAATACGCTATCTTGAGAAGAAATACTCGGCAAAAATACATTACCTGGGGCCTTTTACAGAAAATGTGTCATCAAGTGACATAAGAGATAGAATAAATGAAGATGATTTTAAAATTAAGGATTTAAATGATAAGATCATTAAATATATCAGGGAAAATGATCTGTATAAGGAACAAGATGGAAAATTATAATAATATATTCGAAGAAGTAGACGGTAAAATAAGAGCTATGATGACCTCAAAAAGGTACAGACATGTCATTGGTGTTGTAGAAACATCTTCAGAACTGGCAGGTATATATGGCACTGACATTGAAAAATGCAGGATAGCTGCAATATTTCATGATTATGCGAAACAGTTCACCAAGGCTCAGATTGATAAGACGATTATAAGTCATTCTGTAGAACTGGACAGCCTCGAATCAGAGTCCATCCAGCTTTCTCATTCAAAACTTGCTGCAGCAATAGCAAGAAATGAGTATGGAATTAAGGATGAGGATATATTGAATGCAATAGCCTTCCATACAACAGGAAGAGCGGAAATGTCAGAACTGGAAAAGATAATATTCGTAGCAGATTCTATTGAGCCGGGAAGAAAATATCCGGGGGTTGAAGCTATCAGAGAACATGCTTATTGTAGTCTGGATAAGGCGATTTTGATCATTTACAAACATACAATATCATATCTGCTTAACAGTGAGCACAAGATCCATCCTGACTCTGTGATTGCAAGAAACTATTTTTTAGATAAAAGTAACGAGGTGAATTTATGAAGAGTTTTTTGAAGATGTTTTTGATTCTGTTCGTGGTTTTTTCAATGATAATAAGTACAGCGATGTATTTTTATTTCAAGAATGATGTTGAAGAAGCATCTAAGAATAATGAAACTAAAGTAACCGATGAATTTGAAGATTTAGATATAAGCAATTACAAGGAAAGAGTCAACGTGCTTCTTCTGGGAGTCGACACCCTGGAGAATGATGATTCTGGTATTGGGACAAGAACTGATACTATAATGGTACTGAGTATTGATCCCATGACCAAGACTGGATTCATACTTTCTGTGCCAAGAGATACAAGGGTAGAAATAGCAAATGGAGGCGGATTCGACAAAGTCAATCATGCGCATTCTTATGGAGGAACAGAGCTTGCGCTTTCTACCATAAAGAGCTTTCTTGGAATACCGATTCATCATTATGTAAAAGTTGATTACAAGGCACTTTTCAAGACTGTGGATGACCTTGGAGGGATTGAAGTAGATGTGCCCGTGGACATGAGATATGTAGATTCCAGAGCGACCCCTCCGTTGAATATAAATCTTACAAAGGGACTACAGACATTGAATGGTGAACAGGCGATGGGCTTCCTTAGATTCAGAAAAGGATATGCAAATCAGGACCTTGGGAGGATTCAGGCACAGCAGATGTTCCTCGATTCACTGTTTAAAAAAATAGCGTCTCCATCCTCAATTATGAATATACCAAAATATCTTGATACCATGTCAAAATATGTCGAGACAGACATGACTATGAAGAATATGCTTATAATAGCAAAGCAGGCACTTACTATAGATACAAACAGAATAGAGAAAAAGACTGTTCCTGGAGAGCCTACGATGATAGGCGGAGTATCATATTATTCACCAGATCAGGATCAGCTCAATCTTGACCTTGAATATCTGATTTCTGGAAATTATCCGGTGCCTGAGTCCGAATCTGCTGAGGGAGCAGACTCTGAAGAAGGTTCACAAGGTGGAGCAACAGGTACGGCGTCAGCAGTGCAAACTGCAAATGCTTCAAAATCTGTTAAATCTGAACCTGTGAAGGATACAAGCACTTATAAAATTCATGTTTTAAATGGAAATGGCATAAGCGGGACAGCAAGAAGAGCCTCGGATCTTCTTAAAATTGAGGATATAGCAGTTTCGGCTACAGGAAATGCAAGTGATTTCAATATTGAAAACACAGTCATATACTATAAAGATGATATTGCTTTTGCAAATAAAGTTAAAGGTATTTTAGAAACCGGAAAAGTACAGAAGGGAACAAAAGATGTTGTTTCCGCTGAACCGGATATAGTTGTTGTTTTAGGAAAGGATTTTAACTGATGAGAGATATTTTAAATACTATTTACAAGCAGATGGATGAAAAACAGGCTGAGGATGCAAGAATTCTCAATGTATCAAACATAACTTCTATTGCAGATTACTTTGTAATATGCAGCGCGGATAATGAAAGAAAAGTAAAGTCTATTGCAGATGCAATTGAGGATGAGCTTGCAAGGCAGGGAACTGAACCTCGATTTAAAGAAGGTTTTGATACTTCCAGGTGGATTCTCCTTGATTATGGCGACATTATCGTTCATGTTTTTAAGGATGAGGAAAGAGACTTCTATAAAATAGAGAAAATCTGGAAGGATGCAGCAGACATTACTTCTGAATTCAAATAAGATATAATACAGGGAGGCAAATATGAATTTCCAGAACATGATATTAAAGTTACAGGAATACTGGTCTAGTCAGGGATGCATATTGATGCAGGCGTATGACAGTGAAAAAGGGGCAGGAACCCTCAATCCTCAGACATTTTTAAGATCTCTCGGGCCAGAACCTTGGAAGGTGTGTTATGTAGAACCATCAAGAAGACCTGCAGATGCAAGATATGGTGAAAACCCAAACAGGCTTTATCAGCATCACCAATTGCAGGTAATACTGAAACCTTCACCAGATAACGTTCAGGAGCTTTACCTGGGCTCACTGAGAGCTATAGGGATCGATCCTCTGGAGCATGATATCAGATTTGTCGAAGACAACTGGGAAAATCCTACCTTTGGAGCATGGGGACTTGGATGGGAAGTATGGCTTGATGGAATGGAAATAACTCAGTATACTTACTTTCAGCAGGTAGGTGCTATAGACTGCGAGCTTGAGTCTGCTGAACTTGCGTATGGACTTGAGAGGCTTGCTCTGTATATTCAGAATAAAAATGATGTTTATGATCTTGATTACACAGATGAAATAAAATATGGAGATGTATTCAGAAAAGCTGAGTATGAGCATTCTGTCTACAGTTTTGACGCATCTGACAAAGAAATGCTGTTCAACCAGTTTGTAACGTTTGAAGGCGAAGCACTCAAGCTCATTGAAAAAGGACTTGTTATGCCAGCCTATGATTATGTATTAAAGTGCTCGCATACATTCAACCTGCTTGACGCAAGAGGAGCAATAGGAGTAAGCCAGAGAGCAGGATATATTGCAAAAGTGCGAAACATGGCAAAAAAAATCGCCAGTCTTTATGTTGAACAAAGAGCAGAAATGGGATATCCTCTTTTGAAAAGGAGTAACGGAGATGAATAGAGATTTATTTTATGAGATAGGAACAGAGGAGATACCAGCAAGGTATATCAATAATGCACTTAAGGAAATGAAAGAGATACTCACAAAAAATCTTAATGATCTTAATATTCAGTTTGAGGAGATAGATATAAAGGCGACTCCAAGAAGATTTGCAATCCTTGTAAAGAATATTTCTGAAAAACAGGCTGATTTGCACGAAGAATACAAAGGGCCTGCAAAAAAGATAGCATATGATGCGCAGGGAAACCCTACCAAAGCACTCACAGGTTTTGTAAAAGGAAAGAACGGACTTCTTGAAAATGTTGAGCTTAGAAAAATCGGCGATGATGAGTATGTATACTTAAGCGTTGAAAAAGAAGGAAAAGAAACGAAAATATTTGTAAAAGATATTCTGGAAAATGTAGTAAGAGGGGTTAATTTTCCAAAACCAATGAGGTGGGGAGGAAAAAATCTTAAATTCATAAGACCTATAAGATGGTTTATCTGCGTTTTCCATGGAGAGCATCAGGACTTTGATATTGAAGATATAAAAACTACCAGATTCACAAAGGGACACAGATTCCTGAGCAGTGGTGATTTTATGGTAAGCGATTTTGAAGATTATAAGATAAAACTAAAAGAGAACTACGTAATACTAGATCAGGATGAAAGAAGAAACATAATCATAGAGCAGGTAAATAAAGTCGCAGAAACTCTTGGAGGATTACCTGTAATAGACGAATATATACTGGAAGAGGTAAACTTCATAGTTGAATATCCTACAGCATTTTATGGAAGCTATTCTGAGGAGTATCTGAAATTGCCTGAAGAGGTGATAATAACCCCGATGGAATCTCATCAGAGATATTTTCCGGTGAGAGATAAATCAGGCAAACTTATGAACTATTTCATAACTGTTAGGAATGGTAATGACTACATGATAGACAACGTAAGGAAAGGTAATGAAAAAGTTCTTGTTGCCAGACTTATGGATGCCAAATTCTTTTATGAAGAAGATACAAAAAAATCCCTTGAAAGCTTTGTAGACGGGCTGGATACTATCGTGTTCCAGCAGAAACTAGGAACTATGAGAAACAAGGCTGAAAGAATAGAAAAATCTGCTCTTATGCTTGCAGACAGACTTGGAATAGACAAAGCGCATATAAGCAGAGCGGCACTTCTTTGCAAAGCAGACCTTACGACTGCTATGGTATTTGAATTTCCTGAGCTACAGGGAATAATGGGCAGATATTACTCGATGCTTGACAAAGAAAATCCGGCCGTAAGCGAAGCAATTTACGAGCATTATCTACCAAGAAATGCCAACGACTCGCTGCCTCAGACAAGCACAGGCATACTTCTTTCTTTAGCAGACAAAATGGACTCCATAACAGGATTCTTTTCAATAGGAATACAGCCAACAGGATCTCAGGATCCATATGCTCTCAGGAGACAGGCTATTGCTGTATTAAACATACTTCTGAACAGCGATTTTGACATATCTCTGAGAGAAATAATTGATATAGCTCTTTCTCAGTTTTCAGCAGAACAAAAAGCAAAAACTATTGATGAGATCTCTGAGTTTTTCAGACAGAGATTAAACAATATCATGCTGGACATGAATATCAGATATGATGTAATCAATTCTGTCATAGATAACAAAAATTCTGCTATTCATGAAATCGTGAAAATTGCCAGAGATGTGGAAGCATGGCTTGAAAAAGACAGATCAGAAGCTATCAGCACGATAATAAGAGTACAGAACATACTGAAATCTAAGGAATATCAAGATGTCAATACTGAGCTTTTCACTCATGAATCAGAATCGGCGCTTTATGAAAAATGCTGCGAAATCAAATCAGAGATCGACCAGTTACTTGCAGATAGAAACTACTTTAAAGCCATAGAGGTTTACGAGGCCGTTACGCCGCATATAAATTCATTATTCGATAATGTTATGATAATGGATAAAGATGAAGATGTAAGAAACAACAGGATCAATCTCCTGAATTGTTCTGTTGAAATGATAAATGGCATAGTTGATGTATCCAAAATCAACTACAAATAGAATATAAAAGGATAATAATATGTTGATAAGTATTGAGGGCACGGATTCTTCGGGCAAACAGACACAGGCAAAGATGCTGTATGATTATTTCCTTGAAAAAGGAATGAATGTCAGGCAGATATCATTTCCTGATTATAAAAGCGATTCATCAGCACTGGTCAAGATGTATCTTAATGGAGATTTTGGAAAAGAGCCCGGTGATGTTAGTGCTCAGGTTGCTTCTATATTTTTCGCCTGTGACAGATTTGCATCGTTTCGGACATCATGGAAGAAATATTATGACCAGGGAGACATAATAATCAGCGACAGATACACGTCTTCGAATATAATCAATCAGGCATCAAAGATCGAAAACTATGATGAAAGACTAAAATTCATCGACTGGATTGAAAATATGGAATACAGCGTATTTGTTATTCCTGAGCCAGATATAACAATTTTTCTGAATATGCCTTATGAGAAATCACTTGAGCTTATGAAAAATAGAAATAACAAGATTTCTGGTGAGAAAAGCAAGGATATTCATGAATCGAATCGGGATTATCTGAAAAAATCATATGAAAATGCTGTAGATATCTGCAACAGGCTTTCATGGAATAAGATTGACTGTGTTGGAAGTGATGGAAACATAAAGACACCCGAAGCGATTCACGAAGAGATAGCGAAGACTGTTGAAGGTATCATGCATGAAATATAAAGATGATATATACAGAATGATAGATTCTGCTTCCTCGTTTTTTTTAATAGAAAACGATGGAAGCATATATGAAAACCTCAAGTCATGTCTGTCAGAGAAATATGGTATAATAGACTTTGAAAATGACATGGATGTGCGTATATACGAATCTCAGAATTTGCAGATATCTGATATAAAAAGGATCATATTCGAGATAGGGCTCAGGCCTTATGGCGATGCAAAGCTTATTATATTCAGGAACTTCGAAAAAGTTGGAGAGCTCTCTCAAAACGCTCTCCTTAAAAGCATTGAGGAGCTACCTGATGACACAAGGATATTTTCCATATGCAGCAGCACTGTAAATATACTAGATACAATAAGGTCTCGTGCATATTATCTCTATACGGGAAATGCTGCAAACGTGTCAGAAACATATATGCAATATACAGATTCAGGAAAGATAAGAGAAATATCAGAAGATGATATTTTTAAAATAATGGAAAGCAGCATGGAAAAGGACGATGTTCTTGAACTGCTAAAAAGCTCCATGTCTTCTATGAACGATTCTATCAGGACATCGTTATCAAACGATATGTACATGGCAGGTTTGATACGCAGAATGAACTGGATGCAGGAATGCTATAACTATATAAGCGCCAACTGCAACAAAAATCTCTGCATTGATTTGCTGCTGTACAAAATTTTGGAGGAAAAATGAAAGTTGAAATAGTAGGAGTAAGATTTAAAAAGGCAGGAAAGATATATTATTTTTCTCCAAATGGAAGCACATATAATTCGGGAGACAAGATAATAGTTGAGACTGCAAGAGGTCTGGAACTGGGAAGCATTGCAATTGCAAACAGGGAAATAGATGAATCTGAAATAATAGCCCCTCTCAAGCCTATTTTAAGGCCTGCGGGTGAGGATGACATAAAGAACTATGAAGAAAACAAGCTGATGGCAAAAGAAGCTGGTCAGGTTTTTGAAAAAAAATCTATTGAGCATAATCTTGAGATGGTTCTCATGGGTACTGAATATACCCTGGACAGAAACAAGCTGATTTTTTATTTTACTGCGGAAGGCAGAATAGATTTCAGAGAGCTGGTAAAAGATCTTGCAGCAATATTCAGGACACGTATTGAGCTTAGACAGATAGGTGTAAGAGATGAAGCAAAAAATCTTGGAGGACTTGGGTGTTGCGGAAGACCTCTATGCTGTTCAACCTGGCTTGGTGATTTTCAGTCTGTTTCAATTAAAATGGCTAAAGATCAGAATCTGTCTCTAAACCCGACTAAAATATCTGGGATATGCGGAAGGCTCTTCTGTTGCCTGAAGTATGAACATGAGGTATACGAGGAAATGCTTTCTGTGATGCCAGCTCCAGGAAGCCGGGTAAAAACTCCGGACGGTGAGGGAAAAGTGCTTGACGTTTTTGTCCTTACAGAGGAACTGAAAGTGCAGATTGACAAAAACGGTGATATTATAGAAATAAAGCGATATAAGCTGAAAGACATAACTGTCCTTAAGTATGCAAGAAAAGCAAATGACAAAATCGACAGGGAACTTGAAAAAGAATTGAAAGTACTATTAGAGGATTAATGTGGATTTAAAGCAGAACGAAACCATAGAAGATCTCCAGATGAATGGCATGAAAATTATTCAATCTGATGATGGATTTAAATTTGGAATAGATGCTGTACTTATTGCAAATTTCTGTAAGGTCAGAAGAGGTGACCGTGGTGTAGATCTCGGAACAGGAACTGGAATAATACCAATAATCCTTGCTGCTAAATCAGAGGCTTCGCGGATTTTTGGACTGGAGATTCAGCCTGAAGTGTCTGAGATGGCACAAAGATCTGTCGCCATGAATGGCCTTGAGCCCAGAATTGAGATAATAAATGGAGATTTAAAAAACAGAAAACAGATATTTGAAAAATCCTCAATGGATTTTGTGGTGTCAAACCCGCCATATTTCAAAGTCGATACAATCAAATCAGAAAATATGAAAAAAATGATTTCGAGGCATGAGGTAAAATGTGACCTTAATGATATTTTGGAAACAGCATCTTATCTGCTAAAACCCAACAAGCCTTTTTTTATGATTCACAGACCTGACAGACTTGTTGATCTCATAGAAACTGGTCTAAGGCACAAGCTTGAGCCCAAAGAGATAAAATTCATACACCCGGATAATAAAAAAGCACCAAATCTGATTATGATAAAGTATGTGAAGTGTGGAAACAAGGGGGTTAAGATGTTACCTCCTCTTTATGTGTACAATCCGGATGGAACATATACAGAAGATATAAATAAAATTTACAGTAGTAAAGTTTTAGGAGGATTCTAAATGCTTTATATATGTCCTACCCCTATAGGCAATCTTGAAGACATAACGATAAGGGTAATCAATACTCTTAAAGAAGTAGACTATATAGCCTGTGAAGACACAAGGCACACTATAAAGCTGCTGAATCACTACGGCATAAAAAACAAGCTTATAAGCATGCATGAACACAATGAATTTATAAAAACGGATTCAATAATAGAAGATTTGAGAAACGGACTGAACATAGCGGTAGTATCGGATGCAGGAATGCCGGGGATTCAGGATCCTGGGAAGATACTTATCGAAGCAGCAGTAAGGGAGAAGCTTGATTTCACTGTTCTTCCTGGTCCGTGTGCTTTTGTTACTGCGGCAATCGGTTCAGGAATTGTCGATGAAGAATTCACATTTATGGGATTTGTCTCAAGAAAATCACGTGAAAGAAAGGCTGCACTTCAGAGCCACAAGTCTTACAGAGGGGAACTGGTTTTTTATGAATCCCCTCACAGGATAAAAGATCTGCTCGAGGACATTCACGGAGTACTTGGAAACAGGAATATTGTGCTTGCAAGAGAAATAAGCAAGAAGTTTGAGTCATATATAAGATTAAGTGTTTCCGAGATGCTTGATTATATAGATGATAACCAGATTAAGGGTGAACTTGTGCTCATAGTTCAGGGAAACCATGAAAACGTGGAAATCGAAATTTCTGACGCAGACATTGAAAAACTTGTAATTGAAAGACTTGAAGCCGACTTTAGCCGAAAAGATGCTGTAAAATCGGTAAGCAGAGAACTAGGGATTTCAAAGAACCGAGTATATGACATTGCAATGAAAACGGAACACTAATATCAGACGAATATGAAAATATCAGGGAGACTTATGTCTCCTTGTTTTTTGAATGGAGAACATATGGCTGACAGGAAAAGAGTAATAATTCTTGATGAGGCAAGGGGTTTTTTTGTCATCTGCATGATAATATACCACTTCTTGTATTCTTATCAATATGTATTCAACCTCAACGAAGGATACAGTCTATTCGATAATAGTTTTATGAAATATTTTCAGATATTTATTTCAAGTTCTTTTATATTCATATCAGGAATATCAAGCTGGAAATCTAAAGATATCATGAAAAGAGGAATAAGGCTTTTTGCTGTTGCTTTAATCATAAGCACAGTAACATTTATTGTGATTCCGGATGAATTTATAGTATTTGGCATTCTGCACTTTTTAGGATTTTCAATGATTACTTTAGGTCTGATAAAAAGACATATGGCAGGCAATCTTAATATTATTTACAAAAATTCTGCTATTATAGTATTATTATGTTTATTTTTACTCATAATTTGCTATAATGTTAAAAGTGGATATATTGGAATAGAAGGTTTATATACAGTAAATTTGCCAGAATCATTATACAGGAATATCTTTACTTCATTACTTGGATTTCCAGATGAGTCTTTCAGATCTGCCGATTATTTCCCGCTTATTCCTCATATATTTATGTTTTATGCCGGAGTTTTCTCTGATATAATGCTTAAAGATAAAAAACTCCCGGACGAAGCATATAGAAGGCATAACAGATTATTGGAGTCTGCAGGCAGAAATTCTCTGACTGTTTATATATTACATCAGCCTATAATATTTATATTTATATATACTTACATTATTTTGTTTAAAAATCTATAGAGTAAGATTCAAAACGTGATTTGGAGGAATATCATATGAAAGACAGTTTTATTCCAGTACTGATGGGAAATGACATAAACGTATATAGTATGGCAAGAGCGTTTCATCAGGAATATGAAATTAAATCCATGGTTTTCTGCAAGACCGTAAGCGGGCCATGCAATAACAGTACAATACTTACACTTGACGCTCATCCAAAGATGGATACAAAAGACGTATTTCTTGAGAAAATCAACGGATTTGCAGAAAAAAACAAAGAGAAGAAAATAATTCTGATAGGATGCGGAGACAGCTATGTTGAAGTAATAAGCAGCAATCTTAAGTATCTCAGAGAAAACATTATAGCACCCTACATGAGCTTTGATCTTATAGAGCCACTAACAGATAAAAAAACATTTTATGAAATGTGTGAAGAAAATGGAATAGACTACCCGTCAACATTCATATATGAAAAAGGAACCAGCCCTGATGCTGATCCCGGATTTTCTGCTCCATATATAATCAAGCCTGCAGACAGCGTAGAGTACTGGAGATTTCCTTTTGAGGGACAAAATAAAGTATTTCTGGTTGACACAAGAGATGAATTGAAGAAGACCGTAAGTGATATATTCGCATCAGGATATTCCAAGAGCATCATAGTTCAGGAATTCATACCTGGAGATGACTCAAATATGAGAGTTCTGACGTCATATTCAGACAGAAAAGGCAAAGTAAAGCTCATGGCGCTTGGTCATGTGCTTCTTGAAGAGCATACTCCAAAAGGAATAGGAAATCATGCTGTCATATTGAACGAATACAACAGAGAGCTATATGACAAATATAAAAATCTGCTTGAAAAGCTTGATTACAGAGGATTCTCAAACTTTGATATAAAATATGACCCGAGAGACGGTAAATATAAAGCATTTGAGATAAATCCAAGACAGGGACGAAGTAATTTTTATGTTACTAATTCTGGATATAATCTGGCGAAAATGGTGGTTGATGAATTCCTTTCCGGTAAAGAAATTCAAGATACTGTGCTGGTATCAAATAAGAAGCTATGGATTGTAATACCAAAACAGGTGGCATTCACATATATAACTGATGAAGAATGCAAAAACGAAATGAAAGAGCTTATAAGCAAGGGAGAATATGTAAATCCTCTTTTCTATGAAAAAGACAGATCCTTAAAAAGGACACTCTCGTTATTTAAATCCCAGCTTTCACATTATGCAAAATACAAGAAGTACATGGGAGGAAAATAATGTATCCAAGAAGGACTTTAGGAGTAATTGGAGGAATGGGTCCGCAGGCCACGCAGTGTTTTTATCAGGATATAATTGATAATACTGTTGCCGACAAAGATCAGGACCATATAGATATGGTGATAATAAACCATGCAAGCATGCCGGACAGGACAAGCGCAATATTGAGCGGAACTACAGAGCCTGTGTATTCAAGGCTAAAAAACGATGCAGAGAAATTGATTAAATTCGGAGTAGACTATATAGCGATGCCGTGCAACACTTCACATTATTTTATTGACAGGCTGAAGTCGGAAACGGGCGCTTCCTTCATCGATATGATAGAAGAAACAGCTATCCTGATCAGAAAGAGAAATATTTCGAGGGTTGGGCTTATGGCGACAAATGGAACTGTAATGAGCAGAATATATGAAATCAAAATGAAGGAACATGGTATAGATATAATTCTACCGTCAGAAGAAAAGCAGTCATATGTAATGCAGATAATATACGATCAGATAAAGGCAGGCATAGCTCCGGACAAAAGAATGTTTGAAGAAGTTTCCAGAGAACTTGAAGATAAAGGCGCTGAAGCTGTAATTCTCGGATGTACGGAGCTTTCATATTACAACAAGCTGCATAATCTAAGCGAATACTATTTTGATGCACAGGAAATACTTGTCAGAAAGTGCATAGAGCTTTGCGGAGGAAGGCAGGAGAGGGTTTAGCATGAAAAAGAATATTGCGGATTTCATAGAGGTCTTAAAAAGAAATGAACTGATTTCAGAGCTGCACGTAAATGATGATATTAAGCACGAAATAATATGTTCGCTTACGGACAACTCAAGAGAATCAGTAAAAGGAACCATGTTTGTGTGCAAGGGAAGTCATTTTAAGTCTGAATATCTCAAGGACGCAATCACCAGAGGGGCAGTATGCTACATCACAGATCAGAAAGAGCTTATTGATGAAACTAAGCCTTGCATTCTTGTGCACGACATAAGGAAAACCATGGGAATATTGGGGAATTTTTATTATGAAGATGCATGGAAAGCAATGAAAGTAATTGGGATAACAGGTACAAAAGGAAAGTCGACCACGGCTTATTTTCTAAAGAGCATAATTGACAATTATTCTGTCTCTATAGGTGAAAAACCTGCAGGGATACTGTCTTCGATAGAGAATTTTGATGGAGAGGTTTTTGAGGAATCTCACCTTACGACACCTGAGCCTCTAAGACTTCACTGGCATTTCAATAATATGAGAAAAAATGGAATAAGGTACTGCATAATGGAAGTTTCGAGTCAGGCTCTCAAATATGGAAGAGTAGCAGGAATTGAGTTTGATATTGGCTGCTTCTTAAACATTGGAGAGGATCATATAAGCGACATAGAGCACAGAGATTTCAGAGACTATTTCATTTCAAAATCAATGATTCTGGATTCTTCAAAGCAGGTATTATTGTCAGACACAGTAGACTTTGACGAAATCGGAGTGGATATATCAAAATACGGGGACAGGATATCAATATTTGGAAGCGATGAAAAAGATGATTTTCAGGTGACTGACATAACGAAAAAATCGGACGGTTTTGATTTCAAGCTCAGATATCTAGGCGAAACAAAGACATACAGCATTTGTCTTGGAGGGACGTTCAATGTATATAATGCAGCAGCAGCGGTTGCTGCAGCAAAAAAACTTGGAATCCCTGATATAAATATATTTGATGGACTTTCCTCCGCAAAAGCAAGCGGACGCATGGAGCTTTTTGCAGACAGGGGAAAAGACATAACTGTAATTGTAGACTATGCACATAACAAACTGAGCTTTCAGAAACTTTTTGAATCGGTTAAGGAAGAATATCCAGGCAAAAAGATAGTGTCAGTGTTTGGATGCCCTGGAGGAAAAGCTTTTGCAAGAAGAAAGGATCTTGGAGAGATTGCAGGAGAATATTCAGATCTTGTAGTTATCACGGAAGAAGATCATGGGGAAGAGGATCTTCATAAAATATGCACTGAAATCCTTACACACGCTTCTGGAAGAAAGGCACATTGCCTGATAATAGAAGACCGAGAAGAGGCCATACAAAAAGCAGTTTCATATTACAGTTCCGATGCAGTAGTGCTTCTTACTGGCAAAGGAAGAGAAACAAGGCAGAAGAGAGGCACTGAATATATAGAGACATTATCGGATGTGGATATAGTAGAGAATTTACTAATTTCAATGAGATAGAGGATATATCAGGGAGATTCTATGAAAAACAGAGACAGAGTTCTTCAGATATTATATCGCAAAAACGGCGAATGTGTTTCCAGCTCAGAAATCACAGGAGAACTGGGCATAACGAGAAGCGCAGTATTTAAGATAATAAATGAACTTAAAAAGCAGGGATTTGATATCGAATCCATTCATCACAGAGGATACAGGCTTGGGAATGAGAAAGACATCATTTCGCCTGAAATCATAAATGAAATTATTGAAAAAGAAGGAAAAAACAGAAGAATTCAGTATTTCGAAAGAGTTGATTCAACTAATACATTCGCAAAAAAAATCCTTATGGAAGGAGAATCTTATCCGGACATAATAATTGCAAACGAACAGGAACAGGGAAGAGGACGACTGGGAAGAGAGTTTTACTCTCCGAAAGGTACAGGTATATACTGCAGCTTCATTCTGGATCCTTTCATCAAGATAGAAAACTCTATTCTCGTAACTGTTGCGGCATCCGTTGCAGTGAGCAGAGCTATCGAAAAAGTAACAAAGAAAGATACCCGAATCAAATGGATAAACGATATATACATTGATGATAAAAAGGTATGTGGAATACTTACTGAGGCAGTTACTGATTTTGAAACAGGAATAATTGGAAAGATCATACTGGGAATAGGGATAAATTTCAACACGCCATCAGAAAGCTTTCCTGATGAAATAACAGACAGGGCGTCCTCTGTATTTATGGACGATACCTTTGGAGTAACCAGAAACCAGCTTATAGCTCAGCTGATAATTGAAATAGATGAGTGTATGAATGATATAGAAAATGATGAAATAATAAGATATTACAGAAACAAGTCATTAGTACTTGGAAAGATGCTGGAAATAACTTATTTTGGACAGGAGAAGCCTATTCAGGGAAAAGCCGTGGATATAGACAGAAATGGCTTTCTTATAATAGAGACAAAAAACGGATTGCTGACCTTGAATTCGGGAGAGGTAAGCATTCGACAAAACAAGGAGGAAAGATATGAAGTACAAGGAACTTAATCAGAGAATTGATGATATGAAAGGCGAAATAATTGAAGGGATAAGGCAGAGTGTTTCAATATACAGCGTTAAGAGCAATCCTGAACCAGATGCGCCATTTGGAAAAGGCCCTAAAGATGCGCTTGAAAATGCAATCGAACAGGCTGAAAAACTAGGACTCAAAGCAAAAAATATTGATAATAGGATAGGATATGCTGAAATAGGAGAAGGCGATGAAATGGTAGCAATACTTGGACATCTGGATGTAGTCCCACTTGGAGATGGCTGGTCTCATGATCCTCTTGCAGCTGAGATTCATGATGGAATAATGTACGGAAGAGGGGTAAGTGATGACAAGGGGCCAACAATAGGTTCACTGTATGCTCTCAAGGCGATCAAGGATCTTGGCCTCGAACATGGCAGAAGAATAAGAGTCATATTTGGAGCGGACGAGGAGAGCGGAAGCAGCTGCGTCGCACACTACATAAAATCAGGAGAAGAATTACCGGTAGCAGGATTTACGCCTGATGCAGATTTTCCTATAATAAACGCAGAAAAAGGAATGTTCTCATGCGTTCTCAGGAAAAAACTCGATAACAATATGAATTACAGACTGAAGCAGCTCAGCGGT
>SAAM01000023.1 GCA_009929415.1 Clostridia bacterium
AGAAGAAAGCCTTCGAAAAAAAAGTAAAAAAATAGCAAAAAAAATGTTGCATTTATAGACATGCTGTTATATACTATATTAGTGTGTTTAATAAGAATTGCGTAGAAACGGAAGGTGGCTGGTTAAGTCCAGGGAATTTCCGTGGAGCATGCAACATCAATGAATGTGGCGACTAGAGCCGTAAAGGCTGTTTTTTTCGGAAGTTTACGAAACGCCCGGAACAGTTTACGGATCGAGTCGTACGAGAATCGTACGATAGGAGGTAAAGAAGAATGTCTAAGAACCAAAAAATCAGAATCAGATTAAAGTCTTATGATCACAGAATGCTGGATCAGTCGGCTGAGAAGATTGTAGAAACTGCAAAAACAACAGGTGCTTCAGTAGCGGGTCCAATACCACTTCCAACAGAGAAGCAGATAATCACAATCCTGAGAGCGGTACACAAGTACAAAGACTCAAGAGAGCAGTTCGAAATAAGAACTCACAAGAGACTTATCGATATTTCGAATCCAAGTCCAAAGACTGTAGATTCGCTGATGAGATTAGATCTCCCAGCAGGAGTAGATATCGAAATTAAACTTTAATTCAAAATGAAGTTAAGGTATTACAATAAAAGATACCTTATCTTAGAATGATTGCATAGCAATCCGCTGTAAGAATAGGAGGGTTCCAGAATGAATGGAATATTAGGAAGAAAACTGGGCATGACTCAGATATTCACTGAAGACGGAATAATGGTTCCGGTAACAGTAGTAGAGGCAGGACCAATGGTAATTACACAGCTTAAGACTGTTGAAAACGACGGGTACCAGGCTGTACAGGTTGGTTATGGAGAGGTTAAAGAAAAAAGCCTTAACAAGCCACAAAAAGGACACTTTGCAAAAGCAGGAGTAGGCCTTAAGAAATTCGTAAGAGAGTTCAGAAGCGAAGACGTTGCAAATTACACATTAGCTCAGGAGCTAAATGTATCAATGTTTGAAGTTGGACAGAAAGTTGACGTTACAGGAACTTCAAAAGGTAAAGGATTCCAAGGACCTATAAAGAGGCATAATCAGTCAAGAGGACCAATGAGCCACGGTTCAAGATACCACAGAGGACCTGGATCAATGGGAGCTGCATCTGACCCATCAAGAGTTTTCAAAGGAAAAAAACTTGCAGGTCATATGGGAGCTGTTAGAAGAACAATCCAGAATCTTGAAGTAATAAGAGTTGACGCTGAAAAGAACTTAATACTAATTAAAGGAGCGATTCCTGGACCTAAGAAGGGCTTAGTAGTAGTTAAGAAAGCCATCAAAGGTTAATGCAAAGGAAAGGAGGAATAAAAAATGCCTAAAGTTGATGTATTAGACTTAAACGGAAAGAAAATTGATGAAATAGAACTGTCAGAAAGTATATTCGCAATAGAGATGAGTGAGCATGCGGTTTACGAAGCTATAAAGAATTACCTGGCAAATCAGAGACAGGGTACACAGTGCACTAAGACCAGAGCTGAAGTACGTGGCGGAGGAAGAAAGCCATGGAAACAAAAAGGAACTGGTAGAGCAAGACAGGGTAGCACGAGATCACCACAGTGGAAAGGCGGCGGAGTAGTATTCGCACCAAAACCAAGAGATTACAGCTACGCAATCCCTAAGAAAGTTAAGAGACTTGCGATGAAGAGCGTTCTTACTTCAAAAGCTCTTGAAAACAAGCTGATAGTAGTGGATGAATTTGCTATGGATGCTCCAAAGACAAAGGATTTCATGAATGTAATGTCAGCACTTAACACTGGAAAGAAACCACTTATAATTACAGCAGAAAATGCACCTGCAGTAGTTAAGTCAGGAAGAAATATTCCAGGAGTAAAAGTTTCTTTTGTTAACATGCTGAATGTATACGATATCGTAAACAGCGACACGCTTGTTATAACAAGAAAAGCAGTTGAAAAAGTAGAGGAGGTGTACGCATAATGCTAGCACAAGATATCATAATAAGACCAGTAATTACTGAGCAAAGTATGACACAGGCACAGGATAAAAAGTACACTTTCATAGTTGCAAAAAATACAAACAAGACTGAAATAAAAAAAGCTGTACAGGAAATATTCAAAGTAAATGTGGAAAAAGTAAACACTATGAACTATGCTGGAAAGACAAAAAGAATGGGAAGAAACGAAGGAAAGACGTCTTCTTATAAAAAAGCAGTTGTAACCTTGACAGCAGCAAGCAAAGAAATAGAGTTCTTTGGTGTATAAAAGGAGGGGAATTAAATGGCTATAAAGAAGTATAGACCTACGTCACCTGGTTTGAGATCTCTTACAGTACTGAATTCTGACGAGATAACTAAACACGAGCCAGAGAAGACTCTTCTTGCAACATTAAAAAAGAACGCAGGAAGAAATTCAAGAGGTAAGATAACAGTTCGTCACAGAGGTGGCGGTGCAAAGAGAAAATACAGAATAATCGACTTCAAGAGAGATAAAGATCAGGTACCTGCAAAGGTTGCCGGAATCGAATACGATCCAAACAGAAGTGCAAACATAGCACTGCTTCACTACGTTGACGGAGAGAAGAGATACATCCTTGCTCCAGTAGGACTTAAAGTAGGCGATATGATATACTCAGGAGCAGATTCAGACATAAAAGTTGGAAACTGCCTTAAGATGAAAGACATGCCAGTTGGAACAATAATCCACAACATCGAGCTTAAAGAAGGAAAAGGCGGACAGATCGTAAGATCAGCAGGAACTTCAGCACAGCTTATGGCAAAAGAAGGAAAGAACGTTCTTCTAAGACTTCCATCTGGAGAGATGAGATATGTAAACGCGAACTGCAAGGCTACAATCGGACAGGTTGGAAACATTGAGCACGGAAACGTTGTAATAGGTAAGGCTGGAAGAAAGAGACATATGGGAATCAGACCAACTGTAAGAGGATCTGTAATGAACCCTAATGACCATCCACACGGAGGAGGAGAAGGTAGATCTCCAATAGGAAGACCATCACCAGTAACTCCATGGGGTAAGCCAGCACTTGGTTACAAGACAAGACAGAAGAAAAAAGCATCAAGCAAGATGATAGTATCAGGAAGAAAGAAATAATAACCCTTGAAAGGAGGATTTCATAAGTGGGAAGATCATCTAAAAAAGGCCCTTTCGTACACGAAGGACTTTATAAAAAAATATTAGAAATGAACAAAACAAATGATAAGAGTGTTGTTAAAGTATGGTCAAGATCATCAACAATATTCCCGGAATTCGTTGGACACACAATAGCAGTACATGATGGAAGAAAACACGTTCCTGTATATGTAACTGAAGATATGGTAGGACACAAGTTAGGAGAATTTGTTCCAACTAGAACATTCAAGGGACATAAGGACGACGATAGATCTTCAAAGAGAAAATAATTCCTGTTATAATAAGGAAGGAGGTAAGAAACATGCAAGCGAAAGCAATAGCGAAATACGTGAGAACTTCCCCAAGAAAAGCGGGATACGTATGCTCACTGGTTAGAGGAAAGAACGTTGACGAAGCAATAGCGATCTTAAAATATATGCCTCACAGAAGTGCAAAGATAATATCAAAAGTAGTTGCATCAGCAGCAGCAAATGCTGAAAATAACAACAATATGGACAGAGAAAAACTATACGTTGCAGAGATATATGCAAATCAGGGACCTACTCTTAAGAGATTTATGCCAAGAGCACAGGGTAGAGCAACAGGTATAAGAAAAAGAACTAGCCATATCGGAGTTACAGTACAAGAGAGATAGGAGGAAATAGCATGGGTCAAAAGGTTAACCCACACGGACTTAGAGTCGGAGTCAACAAAGACTGGGATTCAAGATGGTTCGCTGGTAAAGGTGATTTCGCAGCATTCATAAAAGAAGACGCTGTAATAAGAGACTTTGTAAAGAAAAAGCTATACCTATCAGGCGTAGCTAAAATAGAGATAGAGAGACAGGGACAGAAAGTTAAGGTAAATGTATTCTCTGGAAAACCTGGAATGGTAATCGGAAAAGGTGGACAGGGAATAGAAGACCTTAAGAAGGATATCGAGAAGCTGACAAAAGGAAAGACAGTATTTGTCAACATAATCGAGGTATCAAGACCTGAAAGAGATGCACAGCTGGTTGCAGAGAGCATAGCAATGGCTCTTGAGCGCAGAATAGCATTCAGAAGAGCTATGAAGCAGGCAATGCAGAGAGCTATGAAATCAGGAGCTAAAGGAATCAAGGTTGCTACAGCAGGAAGACTTGGTGGAGCAGAGATGGCCAGAACAGAAGGATATTCAGAAGGAATCGTTCCGCTGCATACACTTAGAGCTGACATAGAGTACGGATTCGCAGAAGCAGATACAACATACGGAAAACTAGGCGTAAAAGTATGGATATGTAACGGTGAAATATTACCATCAAGAAGAGGACCTAAGAGAGATTTCAGCGCTCCAATGGTAGCTCCAAAAGATGCAGGAAGAAAACCAAAGAGAAGAGACTTTGATCCAAACGCTAAGAGAGGCGACAGACCTAACAGAAAAGGGCCTAGACCTGCTAATAGAAACGATCAGAACTAGGTCTTATTCAAAGGAAGGAGGAAACAATTATGTTAATGCCAAAAAGAGTAAAACGTCGTAGAGTACACAGAGGCCATATGGCAGGAACTGCACAAAAAGGAAATAAGCTTGCTTATGGAGATTTTGGACTAGTTGCAATGGAGCCATCGTGGATAACTGCAAATCAGATAGAGGCTGCGCGTATAGCAATTAACAGATATATAAAAAGAGGCGGTAAGGTGTGGATAAAAATATTCCCACACAAGCCAATAACACAAAAGCCTGCTGAAACTCGTATGGGAGCCGGTAAAGGTTCTCCGGAGTACTGGGTAGCAGTAGTAAAGCCAGGAAGAATATTGTTTGAATTATCAGGTGTTTCTGAAGAGAAAGCCAGAGAAGCCATGAGACTTGCTAGTCACAAATTACCAATAAAGTGTAAATTCGTGACAAAAGCAGATTTTGAAGTAAAGGTTGGTGACACGAATGAAGGCTAAGAATTTAAGAGAAATGACTAACGAAGAACTTTCTACTAAATTAACAGAGCTTAAAGTAGAATTATTCAACCTTAGATTCCAGCTGGCAACAGGACAGCTTGAGAATCCTGTAAAAGTTAAGTTCGTTAAAAGAGAAATAGCTCGTGTAAAAACTATTTTAAACGAGAAGCAAAGAGCGTAACAAAAGCCTGTTTGGAGGGAGGTCAAGGAATAATGGAAAGAGCAAATAGAAAAGTCAGAATCGGATATGTAACTTCTGATAAAATGGATAAGACTGTTGTAGTATCAATAGTTGAGTTTGTGCGTCATCCACTGTACGGAAAAGCAGTTAAGAGAACTATAAAGTTCAAGGCGCATGATGAAGAGAACACTTGTAGAACAGGTGACCGTGTAAAAATAATGGAGACTCGTCCACTTTCTAAGGATAAGAGATGGAGAGTTGTAGAAGTAATAGAAAGAGCTGCTGAATAAATTTTAGCAGGAAGGAGGCAGATACAATGATACAACAAGAATCACGTCTTAGAGTTGCAGATAACTCAGGAGCAAAAGAGCTACTTTGTATTAGAGTATTAGGTGGATCTACTAGAAAGTCAGGAAACATCGGTGACGTTATAGTGTGTTCAGTTAAAAGCACAACGCCAGGCGGAGTTGTTAAAAAAGGTAAAGTAGTGAAGGCGGTAATAGTTCGTACAAAGACAGGCGTAAGAAGAAAAGATGGTTCATACGTTAAATTTGACGAAAATGCTGCAGTAATAATCAAAGATGACAAGTCTCCAGTAGGAACTCGTATATTCGGGCCTGTTGCCAGAGAACTTAGAGATAAACAGTTTATGAAAATTATTTCACTTGCACCAGAAGTACTATAATTCAAGGAGGTGTTAGAAAGTGCGTATAAAAAGCGGAGATACAGTCGTAATTATAAGTGGAAAAGATAAAGGCAAAAAAGGTAAAGTAATGCAGGTATTCCCAAAGGCAGAGAAGGTTCTTGTTGAAGGAGTAAACGTAGTTACAAAGCACCAGAAACCAAGCAAGGATCATCCACAGGGTGGACTGCTAAAAAAGGAATCAGCTATTCATTGTTCAAACGTGATGCCGTATGACTCAAAAGCTGGAAAAGGCGTTAGAGTATCATACAAAGAAATGAATGGCAAAAAAGTTCGTGTTTCTAAAAAAACAGGCGAGCAGATATAGATTTAAAATGGGATGAAAGGAGGCAAATAAATGGCTTCAAGACTTAGAGAAAAATATACAAATGAAATAGCCAAGGCTATGATGGAGAAATTCAACTATTCAAACGTTATGGAAATTCCAAAACTTGACAAAGTTGTTATAAATATGGGACTTGGATCAGCAAAAGAAAACGTAAAACTTCTTGATGCGGCAGTAGCAGAACTTGAGACTATAACTGGACAAAAGGTTGTTGTAACAAAAGCCAGAAAATCAGTTGCGAACTTCAAGCTTAGAGAAGGAATGCCAATCGGAGCTAAAGTTACACTTAGAGGAGACAACATGCTACACTTCGTAGACAAGCTTGTTAACATCTCTCTTCCACGTGTAAGAGACTTCAGAGGAGTAAACACAAAATCTTTTGACGGCAGAGGAAACTACGCTCTTGGAATAAAAGAGCAGTTAATCTTCCCTGAGATAGAATATGATAAAGTGGATGTAGTAAGAGGAATGGACATAATATTCGTTACTACAGCAAAAACTGACGAAGAGGCAAGAGAGTTGTTAAGACTTTACGGAATGCCTTTCGCTAAGTAGAAGGAGGTAAAAAGCATGGCAAGAAAAGCTATGGTAATTAAACAGGCAAGAAAGCAAAAGTACTCTACTAGAGAATATACAAGATGTAGCCTTTGCGGAAGACCTCACGCAGTTCTTCAAAAATTCGGAATATGCCGTATATGCTTTAGAGAATTAGCTTACAAAGGACAAATACCAGGAGTAAGAAAAGCAAGCTGGTAATTGCAAACCATGGAAGGAGGTTAAAAAATCATGACAATGACAGATCCAATCGCAGATATGCTGACACGTGTAAGAAACGCGAATACAGTTAGACACGAAAATGTTGACGTACCTGCATCAAATATAAAGAAGGAATTAGCTCGTATACTTCTTGAAGAAGGATTCATAAAAGGATACGATGTAATCGAAGATGGTAAGCAAGGCCTTATCAGATTACAGTTAAAGTATGGCAAGAACGGTGAGAAAGTTATCACTGGAATAAAGAGAATATCAAAGCCAGGTATGAGAGTATACGCAGACAACCACTCAGTACCAAAGGTATTAAACGGACTTGGAATTTCAATAATTTCAACATCAAAAGGAATACTAACTGACAAGCAGGCTAGAGAGCTTGGAATAGGCGGAGAGGTAATCTGCTACGTTTGGTAATAATATGCAAAGGAGGTGCCTAAATGTCAAGAATAGGACTTAAACCAATTACAGTGCCAGCAGGCGTTGAAATAAAACTCGATAAAAATAACTTCTGCGAAGTTAAAGGACCAAAAGGAACATTAACTCAGCAGTTCAGCCCAGATATGAAAATAGAGATATCAGAAGGAATTGCAACAGTAGCAAGACCGACTGAGCAAAAGAAGCATAAATCTCTTCACGGACTTACAAGAACATTGCTAAGCAACATGATCACAGGCGTTACTGAAGGATACACAAAGAAACTGGAAGTTGTAGGAGTAGGTTACAGAGCTGCAAAGCAGGGAAACTCGCTTAACCTGAGCCTTGGATTCTCACATCCGGTAGAAATGATAGATCCAGAAGGAATAGAGACTGAGGTTCCAACTCAGACTGAGATCATCGTAAAAGGAATAGACAAGCAGGTTGTAGGAAACTACGCTGCTAAAATCAGAGCATGGAGAGAGCCAGAGCCATACAAAGGCAAAGGAATCAGATACTCTGGTGAGAAGGTAAGACGTAAAGAAGGAAAAACTGGTAAGAAATAGTAAATAAAACGAAAGGAGTGATGAAGGTGTTCAAGAAGATAGATAAAAACTCAAATCGTATAGCTAGACACAAGAGAGTCCGCAAAAACGTATTTGGAACTCCTGAAAGACCGAGACTGAATGTATTCAGAAGTACAAACAATATATATGTACAGATCATAGATGACGTGAACAGAGTAACTCTTGCTTCAGCTTCTACTTTAGACAAAGAAATAAAGTCAGCGGTTGAGAGTACAGGAAACAAGGAAGCTGCTAAAAAAGTAGGAGAACTTGCTGCAAAAAGAGCGATCGAAAAAGGAATCAAGCAAGTAGTATTTGACAGAGGTGGATATATCTACCACGGAAGAATCCAGGAACTTGCAAACGGAGCTAGAGAAGCTGGCCTTGAATTCTAGGATAAGGAGGAGAATAAATGCGCGCAAAGCAAATAGATGCAAAACAACTGGATATAGAGACTAAAGTTCTTGATATCAGAAGAGTAACAAAAGTTGTTAAAGGTGGTAGAAACTTCAGATTCGCTGCACTGGTTGTAGTTGGAGATAAAAACGGACACGTTGGCATAGGTACAGGAAAAGCTATGGAAGTTCCAGAAGCTATCAGAAAAGCTGAAGAAGATGCCAAGAAATCTTTAATAAAGGTTCCTATGGTAGGTACGACAGTTCCTCACCAGATAAACGGAAGATTCGGAGCTGGAAACGTTCTTATTATGCCTGCCAAAGAAGGTACAGGAGTTATAGCTGGAGGACCAGTTAGATCAGTACTAGAGCTTGCAGGAGTTACGGACGTAAGAGCGAAATCTTTAGGAACTAACAATGCAAGAAACATGGTTAATGCTACAATGGAAGGCCTTAAAGGTCTTAGAATGGCAGAAGACGTAGCAGCTCTTAGAGGGAAAAAAGTAGAAGACCTTTAATGGCAAAGACCTTTTAAGATAGGAGGAAAGAACAGTGCTTAAGATTAAACTATCTAGAAGTCCAATAGGAACAAAACCTAATCAAAAGAAGACACTGGCAGCTCTTGGACTTACTAAGAGAGAGCAAGTGGTTGAAAAACAAGACAATCCTCAAATCAGAGGAATGATAAATGTAGTTAGTCATTTAGTAACAGTAGAAGAAGCTTAATAAAGGAGGTGTACGCGTTGAGACTACACGAACTAAGACCTGCAGAAGGCGGTGCAGTTAAGCCAAAGAGAAGAATTGGTAGAGGTACAGCGACTGGACAAGGTAAAACAGCTGGTAGAGGACAAAAAGGACAATGGTCACGTTCTGGCGGAGGAGTTAGACCTGGATTCGAGGGAGGACAGACTTCTTTAATGAGAAGACTTCCTAAGAGAGGATTTAACAACTTTGATTTTGAAACAAAATATACTGTAATCGATCTTGATGTACTGAACAGATTTGAAGAAGGTACAGAAGTTACAGCAGAACTGTTAAAAGAAACAAAGACAATAAATAAGATAGAAAAAGACGGAATAAAAATATTAGGAAGCGGCAATCTGGAAAAGAAACTTACTGTGAAAGCAAACAAGTTTACAGGATCTGCTGCTAGCAAGATTGAAGCAGCTGGAGGAAAGGCTGAGGTGATCTAATTGCTGAATACTTTTAAGAAGGCATTGAAAATTCCCGAACTGAGAAAAAAATTAGTATTCACATTTCTGATGCTGATAGTATTTCGCATAGGTTCATCGATACCGGTACCAGGAATTGACGTTGCAGTTGTAAAAGAGGCAATAAATCAACATGGTGGAGCATTTGCACTTTATGATGTTATTTCAGGAAGCGCACTGAGCAACTTTACATTGTTTGCACTGAGTGTAACCCCTTACATTACATCTTCAATCATAATACAGCTCTTGGCAGTTGCGATACCTTCAATGGAAGAAATGCAGAAATCAGGAGAACAGGGACGTAAGAAACTGGCTTCCTGGACAAGATATCTGACAATAATACTGGCGCTTGTACAGGCAACTGCGCTGAGCGTAGGTATGTTCAGAAGTGCGCTCATGTCAGACTCAATAATCTCAACTGTTGCAGTAGTGCTTACGCTTACAGCGGGAACAGCATTCCTTATGTGGCTTGGTGAGATGATAACAGAAAAGGGCGTAGGAAACGGAATGTCGATGATAATATTCTTCGGAATAGTATCAAGATTCCCGAATGATGTAAAGCAGACAATTGCACTTGCTCAGGCAGGACAGATCAATTTTGTGCAGATAGCATTGTTCCTCCTTGTATCACTTCTGATAGTAGTAGGAGTAATAATGGTACTCCAGGGAGTGAGAAAAATCCCTGTACAGTACGCAAAAAGAACGGTAGGAAGAAGTACTTACGGTGGAAAGCAGTCGCATATACCACTTAAGGTAAATCAGGCAGGTGTTATACCAGTAATATTTGCATCTTCACTGCTGGCATTCCCACAAGTTCTTCAGCTTTTCATAAAGAACCAGGCATACGCGCAATTCGTTGCAAAATGGTTCAATGGAACAGCAGCACCTGGAATATACGTATTCTCACTGTTACAGTTCGTACTTGTAATAGCATTTTCATACTTCTACATCTCAATCACATTCAACCCGGTTGAAGTGGCTGACAACATGAAGAATGCAAATGGATTTATTCCGGGAATAAGACCAGGAAAGCCAACATCAGATTTTATAACTAAGTCACTGAACAGATTAACATTCGTAGGAGCTATATTCCTTGCTATAATAGCATCTGTGCCAACAATACTTTACCAGGCTACAAACGTACCTTTCAAGTTTGGTGGAACTTCGCTGCTTATAGTAGTAGGGGTTGCTATAGAAACAGCTAGACAGCTGGAATCTCAGACTGTGATGAGAAATTATCAGGGATTCTTAAAATAATCCTTAAAGGAGATGATTGTAATGAAACTTATATTACTTGGACCTCCAGGGGCCGGTAAAGGGACGCAGGCAGCGAACATCGTAAATGAGTATAAAGCTGTGCACATCTCAACAGGAGACATATTCCGAAAGAATATAAAAGAAAATACTGAGCTTGGTAAAAAAGCCAAAGAATATATGGAAAAAGGACTGCTCGTTCCGGACGAATTAGTTGTGGAACTGGTAGCCGACAGACTTAAGCAGGACGATGTAAAAGACGGATTCTTGCTTGACGGCTTCCCAAGAACTGTAAACCAGGCCGAAGCTCTTGACAAAGTGCTTGAAAGCCTCAATGGAAAGATCGACAAGGTCATAAACATTGAAGTAGACAAGAGCAAGCTTGTAGCAAGGGCAGTTGGCAGAAGAATCTGCAGAGACTGTGGAGCAACATACCACATCAGCTTCAACCCTTCTAAAATAGAAGGCAGATGCGACGTTTGCGAAGGCGAACTGTATCAGAGAGCTGACGACGTTGAAGAAACGGTTGAAAAGAGAATTCAGGTTTATCTTGATGAAACGCAGCCACTGATTGACTACTATACAAAATCCGGAGCAATCGTTACAATCGATGGCGACCAGGATATAAACAAAGTATTCGAGGATATCAGGCTGGCTTTGGGAAGTGAAAATTAATGATCATACTAAAGTCAAAAAAAGAAATCGAGTTTATGAGAGAAGCCGGCAAGATAGTGGCATATGTACACGAACTGCTCAGAGAAGCGATCAAACCAGGTATATCGACATTTGAGTTAGACGAGATTGCCTATAGAGCGATAGTGAAACATAACGCATCACCATCTTTCAAAGGTTACGGAGGATTTCCGGCAAGCATATGTGCTTCAAAGAATGACGTCGTAGTTCACGGTATCCCGAGAAAAGACGACATCCTTATGGAAGGGGACATAATCAGCATAGACATAGGAGCCGAATACAAGGGCTACCATGGAGATGCAGCAAAGACCCATCCGGTAGGAAAGATAACCGAAGATGACATAAGGCTGATCAGAGAAACCAGAGAAAGTTTTTATAAAGGAATTGAACAAGCATTGGTTGGCAAGAGACTGTCAGATATATCACATGCAATCCAGTCACACGTCGAAGCGTTCGGATTCTCCGTAGTAAGAGAATTCGTTGGCCACGGTATCGGAAGGAGCATGCATGAAGATCCTCAGATTCCCAACTATGGACCACCAGATAGAGGACCTAGGCTTGAAAGCGGCATGGTACTTGCGATTGAACCTATGATAAATCAGGGAACATACAAAGTACAGGTATTGGAAGATGGTTGGACCGTCAAAACTATCGATGGTAAAAAATCATCACATTATGAGCACACTATAGCCATTACAGATAACGGACCTGAGATATTAACGAAACTATAGGAGCAAATGATGGAAAAGCTTGAAATAGGTCAAATAGTCAGAAGTAACTCTGGAAGAGACAAAAATATGCTCTTCATTGTCACAGGACTGTCAGATAATGGGTATGTATATATAGCTGATGGAAAGTACAAGACTGTACAAAACCCTAAGCGAAAAAATACAAAGCACTTGGATGATATGAAACGCGTGGCCAGTATACAGATTGATGAAGAAACAACCGACCCGGAAAGTCAGAATGCCACAATCAGGAAAGAATTAAAGAGACTGGGAAATGAAATGGAGGAAGTAGTTGATGTCTAAAAAAGACGTAATAGAACTTGAAGGAACAATATTAGATGCTCTTCCAAACGCAATGTTTAAAGTGAAATTGGAAAATGATCATGAAATAATAGCTCATATATCTGGTAAGCTGAGAATGAACTTTATCAGGATATTACCAGGAGACAAAGTTACGGTTGAGCTTTCCCCATATGATCTGACTAAGGGCAGAATCACATGGAGAAAGAAATAAACCAGGGAGGTAAATAAGATGAAAGTAAGAGCATCTGTTAAGCCTATCTGCGAAAAATGTAAAGTTATCAAAAGAAAAGGACGAGTAATGATTATCTGTGAAAATCCTAAACATAAGCAGAAACAGGGCTAAAAATTAAAAATTTGTAATGTAATTTCAGATAGAAACTAATAAGTAGGAGGTGTAATACATGGCTCGTATTGCCGGTGTAGACTTACCAAGAGAAAAAAGAGTCGAAATTGGTCTGACATATATATATGGAATTGGGAAAGTAACTTCTCAAAAAATTCTTGCTACTACAGGAGTAAACCCTGACACAAGAATAAAAGACCTTACTGACGAAGAAGTAAACAATCTTAGAAAAGCTATTGACGAGTTCACAGTAGAAGGTGACCTTAGAAGAGAAATAGCACTTAACATCAAGAGACTCAGAGATATCAGATGCTACAGAGGAATCAGACATCAGAAGGGTCTTCCTGTAAGAGGTCAAAAAACTAAGACAAATGCAAGAACAAGAAAAGGACCTAAGAGAACAGTAGGACGTAAGAAGAAGAAATAATCTATCAGTAAGGAGGGAAAATAATGGCTAAACCAAAAAAAGTTACTCGTGTAAGAAGAAGAGAACGTAAAAATATAGAAAAAGGTCATGCACATATACAGTCAACATTTAACAACACAATTGTTACACTGACTGACGTTCATGGAAATGCGCTTTCATGGGCAAGTGCTGGACAGTTAGGCTTCAAAGGATCAAGAAAAGCAACTCCATATGCTGCACAGATGGCAGCAGAGTCAGCTACAAAAGCTGCGATGGAGCACGGATTAAGATCTGTAGAAGTATTTGTTAAGGGACCAGGTTCAGGCAGAGAAGCTGCAATCAGAGCGCTACAGGCAACTGGATTAGATGTTACAATGATCAAGGACGTAACTCCAATCCCTCACAATGGTTGTAGACCGCCAAAGAGAAGAAGAGTGTAGGTAGGAGGAGAGTTATGGCAAGATATACAGAAGCATCATGCAGACTATGCCGTAGAGAAGGAATGAAACTTTTCCTAAAGGGCGACAGATGTTATACAGACAAATGTGCTATGGCGAAAAGAGCCTATGCACCTGGACAACACGGTCAGAACAATAGAAAAAAAGTTTCTAACTACGGTGAACAATTAAGAGAGAAACAAAAAGTTAAGAGAATATACGGAGTACTTGAGACTCAGTTCTACAACTTATTTGAAAAAGCTGACAAAATGGCAGGGAAAACAGGTGAAAACCTACTAAGCCTGCTTGAGAGAAGACTTGACAATACAGTTTACAGAATGGGACTTGCACACTCAAGAAAAGAAGCAAGACAGCTTGTAACACATGCACACTTTACATTAAACGGAAACAAGGTTGATATACCATCACTTCTTGTTAAAGTTGGCGATGTAATAGAGGTAAAAGAAGGTTCAAGATCATCAGCAAAATTCAAAGGTTTAGTAGAAGCATCTACAAGAACAGCTCCAAAATGGTTAGAAACAGACCTTGCAAACATGAAGGCAAGAGTTGTAGCTATCCCTGATAGAGAAGATATCGACCTTGAAGTAGCAGAGCACCTTATTGTCGAGCTTTACTCTAAGTAATATCTTAGTACCCTCGGTAAAACAGCAACTATTATATTTTGTATAATCCAAGGAGGGTTAAAATCAAATGATAGAAATCGAAAAACCGAATATTCATGTATTGGAGTTCAAAGAAAACTATGGAAAATTTGCAGTCGAACCACTTGAAAGAGGTTTTGGCCACACAGTAGGAAACTCACTGAGAAGACTGCTGCTGTCATCACTCCCTGGTGCTGCTGTGACTTCCATTAAAATTGATGGAGTTCTTCATGAGTTCTCAACGATTCCAGGTGTAAAAGAAGATGTTACAGAGCTGATACTGACTTTAAAGGAGCTTTCAATGAAAATTGAGGGCGACGGACCTAAAACTCTGAAAATAGAGCATAAGGGTGAAGGAACGATAAGTGCCGGAGACATTTACTGTCCTGCAGGAGTAGAAATACTCAATGAAGACCTTCACATAGCAACACTGACAGAAGACGCGGATCTGTATATGGAAATATACGTTGACAAAGGTAGAGGTTATGTTGCTGCAGAGAATAATAAATCTGAATCAATGCCAATAGGAGTAATACCTGTTGATTCTATATATACACCAGTGCACAAGTGCAGTTATGCAGTAGAGAATACAAGAGTCGGGGCCAGAACTGACTTCGAAAGACTTGTACTCGAGCTGTGGACTGACGGAAGCATAAATCCACAAGAAGGAGTCTCACTGGCTGCCAAAATTCTTGTAGAGCATCTTAATCTATTCATTAACCTTAGCGAGAACCTCAGCTCAATGGAAATAATGGTAGAAAAAGAAGAAGGTAAAAAAGAAAAAGTTCTTGAAATGACTATTGAAGAACTTGACCTTTCAGTAAGATCATACAACTGTCTTAAGAGAGCAGGAATCAACACTGTTGAGGAACTGACTGAGAAGACAGAGGACGATATGATGAAAGTGAGAAACCTGGGTAAAAAATCCCTGGAAGAGGTAATTCAAAAACTAGAAGAGCTTGGATTCGGACTGAAATCAAGCGAAGACTAGAAAAGGAGGGACATAGATGGCAAAATACAGAAAGCTCGGAATGGTTAGCTCACACAGAAACCTTGTTCTGAGAAACATGACAACTGACCTGTTGAAGCATGGAAAGATAACTACAACAGAGACCAGAGCAAAAGAAGTAAAGAGAATGGCTGATAAGATGATAACTCTTGGCAAAAGAGGAGATCTTCATGCCAGAAGACAAGCTCTTGCATATATGATGGATGAGACTGTAGTAAAGAATCTTTTCGATGAGATAGCACCAAAGTATGCTGAAAGAAACGGTGGATACTCAAGAATAATAAAGACTATGCCAAGACGTGGAGACGCGGCTCCTATGGCAATAATCGAACTAGTTTAATATAAAATCCCTGAATCAGTCAGGAACAGAAAACTTATTAAACACATAAAATATTTCATGAAATATTTGATACAGAATAAAACACCCGGCACGGGTGTTTTTTTTGTGCTTTGATTCTAAA
>SAAM01000245.1 GCA_009929415.1 Clostridia bacterium
CTGTATGAATTCCTCAGTCATGGCAAACTCCGCACCTCTGTCCCTGCCTCCTGCGACACTGAATTCTCTCGTTATATGCCCGACAGGTCCCTCCATTATATATATCCTGTCCGACAGCAGCAGGGCTTCATCAATATCATGCGTTATGAAGAAGGTTGTGGTCCCGTGAAGATCAGACACCTTTCTGTACCACTTGTGCATAGCTGATTTCGTGATGGAATCAAGCGCGCTGAAGGGCTCATCCAGGAGCATCACATTATCAGAATACAGATATGACCTCAGAAATGCGGCTCTCTGACGCATCCCTCCCGAAAGCTGGACAGGATACTTGTGCTCTGCCCCATCGAGTCCGAACTCCTGTATATATTCCGTTGCCGTCCTTCTGGCCTCTGATTTGCTCACGCCCTTTATCCTGAGCGGAATGCTGACATTGTCTATTATGGTCAGGAAAGGCAGAAGCAGGTCTTTCTGCTGCATGTAGCTTATCCTTCCCGGTATTCCCGTCACGTCATTTCCATCAAGGCTCACTCTTCCGCTGTCAGGATTTTCAAGCCCCGACATTATATTGAAAAGCGTCGTCTTTCCTATCCCGCTTTCGCCAAGCAGGGACACCAGCTCTCCTTTTTCAAGCCTGACCGTGACATTATCAAGTATAGGCTCTCCGTCATAGGATTTATATATGTTTTCTGCTTCAAAAAAAGCCATGTCTGTGCTCCATTTCTTTTTGCAAAATACGGCAGCTGCCGATGCTTTCTACTGAGGAAGGTACTCGTTTGTAAAGCCTTCATTTCCAAGCTCTCTTGGAATCAGGCCCTGCTCGAACATCCAGCCATAGAATGCGCTCCATCTTTCTTCGTCAATCGCTCCCCAGGCTGATTTTTCACCCATATACTGCTGAGCGAGATACTCCTGACTTTTTTTAACAAGGTCCGGTGAAAGCTCAGGCACATGCTTTACCAGTATTTCAGCTGCCTGAGAAGGGTTCTGCGCAGCGAATTCATATCCCTTTGCCGTAGCGCTCATGAATGCCTTTGCCGTATCCGGATCAGAATCCAGGAAGTCGTTGCTGGCAACTATTACCGGAGTATAGAAATCAAGCACAGGAGACTGGTTTGCAAAAGGAATGTAGTTGTATTCAATCCCTGCAAGCTCGGCCATCATAACATCCCATCCTTCATATACCCATACGGCGTCTACATCTGTCTGCATGAGCGAAATCGCATCCGATCCGGGATGAGGCACCATGTTCAGCTTCTCATAATCTGCGCCTGCGTCAGTCATTACCTGCTTTATGATTGCCTTTTCCGATGGCATGTCCCAGGTAGCATATGTCTTTCCTTCAAGCTTGTCAAAGCTGTCTATTCCCTTGTCCTTCATGGAGATTATTCCCGAAGTATTGTGATCCAGTACCGCGGCTACTGCAGTAACCGGAACAGGCTGCTCCGCTGTGAGCGCTACTGCCAGGGATTCCTGAAAATCCACGCCAAACTGCGCATGCCCTGTACCTACTGCAGCAAGCGCTCCGTCTTCCGGAGGCTGTATTATCTCCACCTCAAGTCCTGCTTCTTGATAATATCCGTTCTCAATGGCTGCATATACCCCTGTATGGTTCGTGTTCGGGGTCCAGTCGAGCACGAATGTAACCTTTTTAAGCTCTGCTGCGTCTGAAGCTCCTACGTCCGAGTCTTCTCCAGAGCATGCTCCGAGTGCAATTACCATTGAAGCCGCAAGCGCTGCGCTTGCAAGTTTTTTCCAGAATTTCATGTCATTTTCTCCTTGTCCTGTTATCAGTTGTATTATAGTCCGTTATTTTGATCTTATCTGTCTCGTTTATAATCAGTCTCCCTGCTCCGATTTCTCCCTGATGCTCTTCCATGGCATGCTTTTTTTCTGTATCATGTCCACCAGCTTGATCAGTATCAGGCTCAGTATGCTTATGAATATTATTACCGCAAACATCCTGTCGAACGCATAGGACTTTCTCACACGGGTCATGTATACTCCAAGCCCGCCATTTCCACCTAGCCACTCCGCTATTACCGCGCCAACTATGGAATATGAAACCGCGAGCCTGAGTCCTGAAAAGAAGCTTTCCATAGCCGACGGCAGCTTTACCCACAGGAGTATCTTGAGCCTTCCTGCTCCCATGGACCTGAAAAGCCTTATTATATCCTCATCAACAGACATCAGGCCTCCGAGGGTGCTTACGGTCATAGGGAAGAAGCACGTGATGAATATGAGCGCTATCTTTGGCGCCATGCCATAGCCCATCCAGAGCACAAGAAGCGGAGCCATTGCTATCGCAGGCACTGTCTGCGTTATTATTACCGCAGGATACAGCGTCTTTCTGATAAACTCAGACTCATTCATAGCAACTGCGAGCAGAAGGGCAAATATGATGCTCAGAAAAAGCCCTGCAAAAGCCTCCGTGAGAGATATTGCCGCGTGATCCATCAGCAGAGATGCGTCCCTGAAAAGAGCGATTGCCACGCTTTCGGGTGAAGGAAGCATGAATCCCGGCACCAGCTCGAATCGGCATACCAGATGCCATATTAGCACTATCACCGCCATGAAGACAATCGAATGGATGTTATTCGTGATGCTTCTTAACTTTTTTGTCAATTGACCACACCCCCGCCTCGGGATTGAAGGCTATCTTTACATATGACATAACGCTCGGAGCGCCCTCGCGTATGCATATTATCTGGCACTGCTTCACTATCTCCATGAGCTTTTCAAAATCACCTTCTACCGTGGTCTCAAAAGGCCCCACATAAGTGTTGAGTCCGGTGGATTTTATATATTCGATCACCTTGTCCACTACCTCTATCACTTTTTCTCCCTCGACTGCAGGAAGTACCTGTATTGCAATACTTGCTTCCGGTTGTTTCATACTGTTCTCCATTTCATTTATAAACAAAAAAATACGCAAGCTGAGCCTGCGCAGAAAAAATTTCTCAATTTATTTTTCCTACGCCAGCATTACCTGGATCAGGTCTAAGGTAAGGAGTGCGCTAACTCCTATCTCAGCCGATTTCGCATCAGCTCCCTGTATTATATAGATATACTCTGATTGTAGCACTCATGAAGGCTTTGGTCAATGCCTGTTGTCCATGCGGTATAAATTAATTTC
>SAAM01000246.1 GCA_009929415.1 Clostridia bacterium
AACCAACCAGTGTCTGTTCCAGTGTCAGATTGGATTTTGGTGCAAATTCTCTTTCTGAAACTCCATTCAACAGACCTCTCTCTACTGCTTTATTTATAGTATCCCCTGCCCAGTGATTTCCTGTATCTGCAAAGTTGGGAATTCTACCTTCAACGGATATTGTCTTTAGGGCTTCTGGCAGATCTATCCCCTTGACTAATGACTCAGGAACTACAAATCCATTTAGAGCTCCTAATACTCCCGGGGTAATAGTTGGTACCATCATATTTGATATTGTAGGGTATTCAATAAATATAGGAGTAACTGGTGCCGCGGGTGGTTGAGGTATAGGTGCCGGTGCTACTGGCTTTGGAGTTGTCGAGCCTCCGCCACCGCTGCTGCCACCGCCGCCAGTGATTGAATTTGTAGTTACCGTCAATCCGCTTCCTGCAGCGGATGCTTCTCTTTCAGAAGTTTCAGCAACTCTCTGATAGAAGGTGTATGCGGTGTTTGCAGCCAGGCCGCTGAATACATTGCCTGCCTGCCATGTGATGCCGTCTTTAGAGAACTCATAAGCTGCATTTGCAGCAAGCGTTACTGAATTTTGAGTCTTTGATGAAAGTGCAGGGGCTCCTGGTGCAGACGGAGCTGATTTTTTGAGAACTGCAGAGGTAGCAGAGCTTGTTATTTTTCCGGTCTCAATGCTTGAAGTGATTTCAAGTGTTATAGTTTTTCCAAGGTCTGCTGCAGTCGCTGTATAGCTTGTTCCAGTGCCGGCCTGCTCTCCGCCAGCCTTCCATATATAAGTCAGTGTGCCTGAGTTGCTTCCTCCAACCAGCGAAGCCGTCAGTGTGTCACCGATTCTTGGAGTGGTATTGTCTATACTTGCAGTACCCGTCAGTTCGTTTGCCGGTGCGACATCGGTTGTAACGCTTAGACTTGAACTTGCCGGGGACTCTTCTGTATCATCAGTTTCAGCAACTCTCTGATAGAAGGTGTATGCTTTGTTTGCAGCGAGGCCGCTGAATATATTGCCTTTCTGCCATGTGATGCCGTCTTTAGAGAACTCATAAGCCCCATTTGCAGAGAGTGTAATTGAGTTATGAGTCTTTGAGGAAAGTTCAGGGGCTCCGGGTGCAGACGGAGCTGATTTTTTGAGCACTGCAGCAGTATCAGAGCTTGTTATTTTTCCGGTCTCAATGCTTGAAGTGATTTCAAGTGTTATAGTTTTTCCAAGGTCTGCTGCAGTCACTGTGTAGCTTGTTCCAGTGCCGGCCTGCTCTCCACCAGCCTTCCATACATAAGTCAGTGTGCCTGAGTTGCTTCCTCCAACCAGCGAAGCCGTCAGTGTGTCACCGATTCTTGGAGTGGTATTGTCTATACTTGCAGTACCCGTAATTACAGGTGAAGGTTCAAACATTAGATATTTGTAACTTGATATATCTGCTGGATTATAAGTTATTGGAAAGCTGCCATCATAATTACTGCTTGCAGTGACGGTGGCTCTTAGCGGGTATGGGACGAAGTTTAATGAACCATTGCCACCTCGGATAAGTGCTGACTTTCCATCGGAAATAGTGATGTTAGCTTCAAGAACACCGCTTGAGTTACCACTTTTTATAATCGCATTGCCACCTGATGAATTTTCAATTGTACCACCATTTATTGTAAGCGTTATAGGATAATACTGATTACTAAACCACAGCCGAATCGTTCCGTCGTCTGCATTTACGTTAGTACTGCTGATGACAGCATCATCTGAAATGGTTAAATGTCCGCTTTCGTTTGTATAAATCGCATTTCCACGGTCACCTATTGCTTGTACGGTTCCACCTGAAATGTTTACAAACCCAGCAGAGTTATTGAAAATAGCTATTCTTCCACTTACATCACCAGAAGAAACGGTTACAGTTCCTTTTGAAAGATTTAAAATGCCTTTGTCATCGCCTTGAACAGTACCGCCAGAAACTATTATAGTTCCTGTTGATTTATTGGAAATTCCTTTATTATTGCCCTGAACAGTACCGCCAGAAACATTTATGCTTCCGGAGCCTTGATTGTTTATAGCTCCGTCACTAAAGACATCGCTATTATTGCTCTGCAGTCTGCCGCTGCCTTTGATGGTAAACACTCCAGTTCCTCTGTGAGTAATAGCTGAATTACTTCCGCCGTCAAGTGTTTTACCATTCAGGTCAATGCTAAAGCTCTTATTATTATCTTCAGCTATTGTGACCGTGGATGCGAGATTGATGTTGCTCAGTAACTGAATTGTCTGCCCTTCCTGAACTGCATCAATTGCTGACTGGAGCGTATAGTATGAATCAGAATCAATTCTGGCTACTCCGTCCATAACCATAAGCATTATTTCGTCTTCAGCCTCGGGTTCTGTTATTTCTGCAACCATTGCAGAACCTGTGGTCACAGCTGTACCCATTGGGAATGCCTGCTCTGTAGTCTCCGGCGTTTCAAATGCGGTGATTTCTCCGCCTGAATAATCGTAAGTATCATTTTCTTCTGCTATTGCCGAGAATGGCAGCAGGGTAAGCACCATGCAAAGCGAAAGAAATATGCTCAGTAATCTTTTGTTCATAATTGTGTGTTCCTTTCTGAATTGTTTAGTTTTTTTATTTTTTATAGTTATTTCAGATAATCCTTTTTTCTGAGGCCATATATTCCTGCAATAATCATGAAAGGGAATATATGGATTCTGTGGTTAAGCTTTTTAACGCTGTCATTATAGACAAGGCAGCTGGTGCGGATCATGTTTTCAAATGCCTCTACTGCGCCAGTCATCTCGATATAATCAGGGTCTGATTTCAGCTCGGGGTATTTAGCCGTCAACTGCTCAATCCTGTTCAGGGCTTCGGTAATGATTTCTTCCTGCTTCAAGACATCATCCGGTGTGGATTTTGCCGTGATCATTCTTCTGCGGGAGCTGACTGTTTCAATTAGCATTTCGCACTCGCAGCTGGTATAATCTCTGGTCAGATACAGAAGCATCATCAGGGCATCAAAGCGGCCTGAGAGCTGTACCTCTATCTGGCTCATGGCACTGCCTGCATTTTCGTCAAGTGCTGCAAGGGAGCGCTGCATAGAAATCGTCCATAGATAGATGAGTGCAATGATGGCTATTGATAAGGCAAAAGTTGGC
>SAAM01000247.1 GCA_009929415.1 Clostridia bacterium
GAAGCCGTTGGACGCCTCTATGGTCAGAAAGGCGATTCTTAAGGCTTGCAACAGAATGTTGAGGATACCTGTCCCGATGTTCGGAGTCAGAGGTATCTCCTATTTGTCCCGCAGAATGAGAAAATGGGAGAGAATATATGGTAAAAAGGGTGCTGCCCTAAACCTTGCACAGGTAATCAGGATGCTGGAAGAGATAGGTACCGGGGGAGCCGGTTTCAGATTCATGTATTCGGCATTCCTTCAGGAAGCAGCTTTGATACTTAATAATCCTAAACTCAAGGATATCTCTTTAGAACTGACAGAGGTGGGAGACAGGTGGAGAGATTTTGCCTATCACTCTGCCAGATTTTTCAAGCAAAGAGAGGGTGAGATTGAGACATACGATCAGATAGCAGATAAATTGGAAGAGATAGCAAAGAGAGAGAGAGACATTTTTATAAAACTGGAACAAGAGGTAAAAGGTGGATAAGAGGTATGCCATAGAGACTAATAATCTGTTTAAGAGATACAAGGGAAAAGATAAACCGACTCTTGACGGGCTTTCACTAAAGATACCCTATGGCTCTCTTTACGGATTGCTTGCACCTAACGGTGCCGGAAAAACAACTGCCATAAATATTATTTGCGGTCTCAGAAGGTTCGATAAGGGTGAAGTTTATGTTGCTGGTTATTCAACGAAAGATGAGTTAAAAAAAATTAAACCTCATTTAGGTTTGGTCCCTCAGGAACTGGCACTTTTCCCTTCGCTTACAGCAAAGGAGAACCTCATGATTTTCGGTGGTTTATACGGAATGCGGGGTGCTGTTTTAAGAAAAAGGGTGGAGGAGTTGCTGGAGTTGTTTGACCTTACATCGAGTAAAGATACTATAATCAACCACTTTTCAGGTGGGATGAAGCGCAGGATAAACCTTATTGCCGGCATGATTCACTCTCCGAAAATACTTATTTTGGATGAACCCACCGTCGGAGTTGATGCTCAGTCCAGAAAACTGATACTGGACAAACTTGTAGAAATCAATAAAGAAGGGACAACAATATTGTTTATTTCACATTATCTGGAAGAGGCCGAGGCAATTTGTAATGAAGTGGCTCTTATGGACAACGGAAATATAATATGCGAAGGAAAACCGGAGGAGCTTTATAGAGCGTACGAGTGCGGACAGAACCTGGAATCACTTTATATGCTTATAACAGGTAAAAAAATGAGAGACTATCATGAGTAAGCTTAAATACCTTCTCTATAAGGACCTGTTGCTTCTGGTAAGAGATATAGCCGGAATGTTGCTTATGTTTCTGATGCCGGTAGTGCTTGTGATACTTATGTCTCTCTTACAGGACAGCACACTCAACTCGGTAAGGGATGCAAAGGTGCCGATACTACTGGTCAATAAAGACACCGGGGAGCTGGGGAAAGCTATAGAGAGTGAGATATTCAGAACGGGAATATTTGAGGTTTCGCAAGATGTGGAAGGGGTTGTTCCTTCTGTAAATCAGCTTGAAAAAGCTGTTGCGTCCAGCAGGTTCGTCCTTGGAATATATATTCCTGAAAATACGACTGATGATATCAGACAAAATGTTGCAAAATATGTTTCAGCGGCATTCAATGGTGTAGAGACAACAACGGAGCATATCCCTGTTGACTTTACAGTATATATTGACCCTACGACAAAATCCTCATTCAACAGCACTGTTATGAGCACTCTTAAAGAGAAGGCTCAAAAGATACAATTCGAGTATATAATGAAGGAGATTACCAAGCAGGTCAACCTCCTGAGCCCTGTGCCGATATCTTCCAACAGCTTTTCAGGAGATCAGGTCAGAATAGAGGTTAAGAGCGCCCATCTTGAGGGAAACGACATTGTTCCTAATTCTGTACAGCACAATGTGCCTGCCTGGTCTTTATTTGCAATTTTTTTTATTGTTATTTCATTGTCAGGCAGCATTATAAAAGAGAGGGAGGAGGGGAGCTTCTCAAGATTACTTACAATGCCTTGCTCATATACTGAGTATCTGTTAAGCAAAGCAATCATATATACGGTTGTGGCGATGCTTCAATTTGCTATAATGTTGCTTATTGGGGTCTATTTACTGCCCTGTTTTGGTCTTGAATCGCTCAACCTTGGAAGTTCATTCGCGGCTTTGGGACTTTTGGCTTTGTCATCGGCCTTTGCTGCAATCGGATACGGTATAGCAATAGGTAATATAGCAAGGACTTATCAACAGTCCTCGGTGTTTGGATCAATGTCTGTCGTTATTATGGCTGCAATCGGTGGTGTATGGATTCCCCTTTTCCTTATGTCAGAAACTATGCGTACAATCAGTTTGTTATCTCCAATGCACTGGGGAATATCTGCCTTTTATGATATCTTCCTCAAGGATGCCGGAGTGATGGCAATATTGCCGGAGAGTGCAGCACTTCTCCTGTTCGGAGCATTGTGTTTCATTATTGCAGTCGCATACAATCACAAATACAGAATGGATATATAGAAATATCAAATAAAGCATAATACTATGGAAGAACTAATCCTCAAACTAAAACAACAAATTATAGAGGCCCTCAATCTTGAAGAGGTTAAGCCGGAAGATATTGACACTGATGCACCTCTTTTTGTTGACGGACTTGGTCTGGATTCAATAGATGCTCTGGAGCTGGTAATACTGCTTGAAAGAGAGTATGGAATCCGTCTGGAAGATCCGAAAGCAAACAAGGAGATATTTAAATCTGTCAGGACTATGGCAGAATTTATTGATAAAAACCGCCAAAAGTAGGCTGGATCTGATACATTGAGCCCGTTCAACTCATGTTGGACGGGCTTATTGTTTTTAAAATATTCATATTTTTATTGAATTATTTGTAACACCTAAGCCACATGTTCGTCTTTATGATGAATTAGAGAAGAATGACAGAGAGTCAATTTAATAACGACATAGCTAAGATCAGGCCTATACTTCTGCATTTTGCAGCATCGTTTACAATAAATGGAGCAGCAACAGCCGAGGATATGGTACAGGAGGCAACACTCAAGATATGGCGAAGTGTGCTTGATGGCGGTGTAGTGAGGAACCTTGAAGCTTTGACTATATATGCCCTTAAAAATGTATGTATAGACTATCTGAGACTCAGGAAG
>SAAM01000248.1 GCA_009929415.1 Clostridia bacterium
ACGATTTCTGTATCTTTTTCTACAAACAGCTTATAATCCTGATGCAACTGCATCATATGCTTTCTGCAGAAAGGTCAGGCAAATCCTCTGTTAAGAACTAAAAGAACATTTTTCCCCTGATGTTCCGATAACCTGAAAATACTTCCTTTGGAATCTTCAGCTTCAAAATCGGGAGCCTTCCTGTTGATTTCTATTTCCATATGCAATCTCCTTATCTTCCTCTATTTATTTGTAATTCCAAGAAATTCTATGGCTTTGATTATATCAAGCGGCCTTGATATCAGATATCCCTGTATTTTATCGCAACCATTTTCCTCGAGATACTTCTTCTGCTTCTCCGTCTCTACGCCCTCTGCTACTGCATAGTGGCCAAGCTTGTGTGCCATAGATATGATATCCCCTGTTATAAACCTGCCTTCATCCATGCTGGACAGCTCGTCTATAAAAAATTTGTCGATTTTCATGCAGTCTACGTTCAACTCCCTTTCTCTGGCAAGAGATGAGTACCCTGTCCCAAAATCGTCAATAGCTATCTTAATGCCCTTTTCTCTTATTTTAAGAAGTATATCATTAATTTCCTGATAATTTGAAGCAAATATAGATTCCGTTATTTCAAGCGTTATATTATTGCTGTTCGCCTGCATTTCGCTTACGGTATCTATCAGCCTGCTTACAAAATCATTCTTAAGCAGCTGGACAGCAGATATGTTTATAGATACCGAAACATCACTGTATCCGTGTTCTTCAATAGTCCTGAGGAATTCAAGAGACCTCTGGATCACTTTGTTTCCAACTGGGAGGATAAGCTTTGTTTTTTCAGCTACCGGTATAAATTCGACAGGCGAAACCTGCCCCAGCTTCTTGCTCCTGAGTCTTGCCAGAGCCTCAAAAGCATTTATCCGGTTTGTCCTCAAGTCCAGAATTGGCTGAAATTCAATAAACAGTCCTCCGTCATTCTCATCAAGAGAAGCCACAAGCAAATCTCTTTTTATTATTTTCTCTCTTATTATCTGGATTTCCATAGCCTTGTCAAAGAAACAGAACCCAAATTCCTTATCATACAGACTCATGGCTTTTTCTGATGCAATCAGAAGATTTTTAAGAAGCTGATCTGTATCATGATAATTTTTTCTTTCTATTTCAACAATCCCAATTCCGCCACCAATCCGCTCCAGTGAAAGAACAGATTCTACAACAGCTGAAACAGACTTAGTGAAGTGAATCAATTCTCCTCTGTCCTCATATTTCCTTAAATAGAATACAAACTGGCTTTCGCTTATATTAAATAGAAGCCTGGACTCATCTGAATACTCCGAAAGCCTTGATGCAATATCCTTCAGGATATCCTGTGTATAGTGGAATCCGTAAACTGAATTCAGGAGCTGAATATCGTTTACATTTATGCCTATAAGTGCTCTCCTGAAATCAATAGTCCTGTCTTTCTCTCTTTTCAGAAGCTCCTCAAGATAATTGCGGTTATACAGGCCTGTCAACCTGTCGTGCTCACTGTTGTATTTTAGATTGTTTTCTATATTTTTCCTTCTGGTTATATCTATTATGATGCCCTCAAGCGCCACCACTTTCCCATTGTTAAAAACCCCTTCGCCCATCTCGAGTACCCACTTGCGCTCTCCGGAAGAAGTTATAATTTCATATTCATGATTGAATGAGTTTCTGTCTCTGAGTATGCGCTTCCATTCCTTCCTCAGTGTCTCTCTGTACTCTGGAACTATGAGATCATTGAACGAAATATCTCTGTTATAGAGCAGGCTTTCCGACTTGTATCCAGTCAGATCAAAGCACCCCGCTGATACAAACTGCATGGTCCATTCTTTATCATAGTTGCAGCGATACGCAAGGCCGGGGAGATGAGAAAGAAGTACAGACTTGCTCCTCTCGCTTTCCATAAGAGCAGACTCAGCGTTCTTTCTATCAGTTATGTCCTGTACGACGCAGATATGATTGTATTTGTGATCATTCAGTAGATTAAGCGAAGAAACTGCCATGTCTACCCATACCACCGAACCATCTGGCCTGATATACCGCTTTTCCATGGAATATGACTTTATTTCACCAGACTCAAGTTTTTTGAATCTAAGCATGTCATCGTTAATATCATCAAGGTGAGTTATCCTTCCCCAGCCGGTTTTAACAAGCTCTTCTCTCGTTCTGCAGGTTATTTTTTCAAATTCCGGATTTATGCTTACCAGACTGCTGTCGTTTACATCCAGTTCTTCGCTGCTGTGTGAGATGGCTATTCCTACAGGGGCCTGATAGAATATTGCATCCATCATCATCTTCTGTTCATTTATTACAAATTCAGTTTTTCTCTTTTCATTGAGCTTAAGGTTAAGCTCAATTCTCGCCTTTAAGCACACCTGTGTGAGCGGTCTTCTAATATAATCATCCGCTCCCAGTTTCAAAGCTTCGGCCTCATTTTCCGTGTCATTCATATCTGTTATCACTATGAGACTGTATTCCTTTTCGGTATATCTGGCTCTCAGGTTTCTGAGGATTTCAGATACATAAACAGAATCATCTGAGATATCCAGAATCAGAATAGATATATCAGTATTAACACTTAACTTATGGAGGAAATCTTCGGTACTCGATGAAAAAATGATGTCATAATCATCAAGCAGGCTGTCAAAAAGATTACGTTCTATTCTATCATCGACCCTCAGTAATATTCTTGCCCGCATAACATCCTCCATCCGCTTTGTGATAATATAATTTTCAAAATATTGGCAATTTATGCATTTATTTCAATTTTATATTATAGGAATTTCAATGTCAACATACTTATTTTTCTTTTACCCATGAAAATACGTAATTCATATTTTCAGGAAGATCTTTTTCCATACCTGTTACAGTCTTAAAGCTCCCTTTAATTCCTTTTTCCTTAACTGCAAAATCAAAGTGTGCTGCAGCTATTCCCATATCCACTCTCTGGATATCATAACTGAAATAATCACTATATCCCGGCTCCTTATATTCGTAAAAATGGAATTCGCCTTCTTTCATAACGATTCTCCATGGCTGCTTGTTTGATGCTGATTTACAAGGTATATGATGCTTGCTGTTGAAAACAGGACATCTTCCGATAAACGAACTCTTG
>SAAM01000249.1 GCA_009929415.1 Clostridia bacterium
AAGAAGGTTGTGCATGAGGATTTTGTCTCAAGCTATCGCAAAGTGGGTTTGTTCATGCAAAAGAAGGCATAAGGTTGCTTTGCCCCTATTCTTACCCTAATCAAAATAGGACAATTGAGTTCAAGGCAAAAGCACAAACTACATGGTGTTTCAATCAGGGTCGATTCAAGGCGAGATGGTCGATACAGTTCCATTCATTTTGCGCTGAGTCATAGTAGCTGCTCCGAACAGCTTCAGGCCATGATTGATCGATGTACGAGAGCTCGGAAAAATGAATATTTGCATGTGAAACATTGTATTCGCCTGATATCTCAGGTTCTCCGATATACCCGTCAATCTTTTGTTTCGGTAAACAGTAGTTGAAGTGATTCACTCTACGTTGCAGCTCTTCCAATGTTGGTTTTGCATAGTTCCCATTGCGAATGATCCACCAAGTGTATACAATCTTTTGCAAGATGCCTTCATCATTGAAAATAAAGGTGTTTTGAGGGAATATGAAACCTTCAAATGAGTTTTCATAGGGTGAAAGAAATTCTATCCCTTGGTAGAAGAATTTGTTGCCATTCAAATCCAAACAGTAATCTCCATCGTATGGTGGTTTTGGAGAGATGATCTCTTCATTGATTCTATTGAAATAATACTGTTTGTAGCGATACGAGAATGCACTGTGAGAACATGGGATCCCGGTAACGATTTGCCCATTACGGGTTTGATATGTTTCTCTGTCAGGAAGTGTAAGAAATACCTTGGATTGCTCAACATCGATTAGATTACCGGAGAACCAAAATATCAAGGCGAATAATTCATTTTCAAACGACTGTATTGGAAGGCTGGGGACACCATTTTCATAATCATCTTGATAGAAATGATACAAACGACTGGCTGTCAACATCCATGAAAATTTCTCTTCCTCGATGTCATACAAACCATTTCGGTTTATGTCGGGATTAAGAAATTTCAACAAACAATTATCATAGATACCATATGTTTCAAGGAATTTTGCACTAAAGCCAAGCATCTGAGAAAGTTCTGGGAGTGTGATAGAACTCTCGAATCCCGTTTCACCCGGCTCCAACGCGCCAACATTGATTTCTTCCTTTGTATCAACGGTAGTAGGCAACCCTCCGCTGAAGTCGGAGTCAGTGATTTCCATGCCTCCAAGCAGTTGAATGTAGGTGCTTTTGGGCCCTTCTGTGTCAAGACCGGGGTTGTACACAAATCCGACTACATATTCTTTGCCCTTGCGGAGTGTGAGCACATTACCGCTCGTTTGTATTGCTTGCCGCATGAAAGGATCTTCATAGTGTTCGATATCGCGCCAAATGACTTCATTTGGCAATAGGGAAGGAGCAGGATCAGTGTCAGTTGAGGATCGGCTGCGTGTTTGATTCATCGTAAATGCAAGGTGCGAAATGCCGGAATTTTTATCGAAGCAAGCAACGAGTATAAGACAGAAAACTACAAGCGCAAAGATTTGTAAGAATTTCTTCAAGGCAACCTTCCTTCGGACTATTGATGTAGATTTCTGAGGACAAACCGTGTATTTAAGCGTAAGTTCCAAAATGTGAAATTGTCAATCTTGGAATACGATATAAATTTAACGAAATAGAAAAAAGTTGTACTTGATTCGATTCCCTATATGCAATCCAATAACGACAAGCATGAAGCGTATTTGCGTAGCTGGTAAAAAAGTACTATCAATAAAATACTATTGAAAATAGAAAAATCAACGGAAATTAATTGATAAATGAAATTCTTCTGCTATACTGTTGCTATGCAATACTATGCCTTGATAGGGGATTTACAGGGATCCAGGAAGTCACAAGACCGTAAGGCTCTGCAAGAACTATTGCAAAAAACGTTGGAAGGCCTCAACAAACGCTACTCTGATCTTATTGCAGCTTCGCTGATGGTGAATGCAGGTGATGCATTTCAAGGCTTATTTTTTCCGTCTGCTCCATTACTGGAGATCTGCGATCGTATCAGGTATGCATTATTGAACCATAGCAACGTGCGCATAGGCATCGGCTATGGAGCAATCGATACCGCAATTGAACGCAATCTGAGTATTCTATGTGATGGACCGGCCTTCTGGAGTGCGAAAGAAGCCTTGTCAGAGGTAGTGGAGCAGGATTATTACCGTACCCGTACGATGGCCTTCTGTATGAGCGATGCGCATCCTCACATGATTGAAACATTGGTCAACCAAGTGCTGGTGCTGCAGGACCAAGTCTCTTCCAAGTGGAAGAACACCCAGCTTGAACTGGCCAGGCACTATCTGCTTACTCATGGATTCGAAAAAGTCTCCCAAACCCGGCTGGCCAAGGAAATGGGCCTGAGCACCCAGCAAATAAATTCTACCATACAAGCCATGGGTTGGTTTGCCTTTCTGGATACACGCAGAGAGACTGAACTGACACTGCAAAGCGTTCTGGGAGAACTTGATTCATGAGTACTGCGCTTCTGATAATGCTTGGGATGCATGCTTTTGATGAGTATCCTCTCTACCATTGTACTTTATCTCGCATGGTATCGTTGGTGAGTGTTGAGCCGATTCCCTGTCCTACACTCTTCCTACCGGTTTTCTAGGTTTGGCAGAGTGAAACGTCCGTGCCAATGCATGGATGCCTACAATCAATTGAACAGGTTGAGTATCAGAAAAGTCCTACCCTGGGTCAATTTTCCAGACAACGACCACCATTCTATGTAGAAATCACGGTCAAGCAAGTAAGAAACACATTTTGCCTCTGAAATTTTGGTATGCTCGCATGCAAAATAAGGTACGTACTACCTCTTGATCCTATTTGCCAGAGAATACAAGGATTTTCATTATGATGCGTCTCTTTCGGACAGCTGCTTGCACAGCCTTTCTATTTCTTGTGTATTCCGTAGCTTTGTTTGCTTCAAGCGACCAGCTTGCTTTCAAGGTGCAAAGCCCTGATGACCGGTTTCAGTCTTTCCGGTACCAATACGGTCCTAAAGCCGAAGGGACGTGGACAATGTTGGATGGTGTTTCACCCAGTATCTCACTGGATGATTTTCATCCGATGCAGGACAAGTTGTTCATCCAGCAATCACAGGACGGTGCATCCTGGAGCGATACGTATGCATA
>SAAM01000250.1 GCA_009929415.1 Clostridia bacterium
ATAATTTCGAAAAAACTGTCGGGAAAAAGCATAATATGATATTATATATGTATTGAGCATTTTTTCGACATAATACAAGGAGGAACTGAACGATGAATTCAGCGATTAACAAAGACATGATGGTGAGGCTTTTTAAGAAGTTTCTTCTGCTCAATCTGGGATTTTTCTTCTGCGCCCTTGGTACTGTTTTCTTCATCAAATCAGGAAGCGGTATGTCGCCCTGGGAAGTTCTTCACAGCGGGATAGCATCTACCTTTGATATAAGGATAGGCAGAGCGGGGATAATAATATCAGGGATAATAGTCGCACTTGACTGCCTTCTTGGGGCAAAGATAGGAATAGGGACAGTGCTGAACATGCTTTTTATCGGATTGTTTACTGATATGATACTTTCACTTGAAATAATAAATACAAGCAGCATATATATGGTACAGATTGCATTCCTGTTCATCGGGATGTTCGCGATGAATATCGGGATATGGATATACATAAGCCAGGGACTGGGCGCAGGTCCAAGAGACGGGCTGATGGTAGCTGTCTCAAAGCGCAGCGGAATATCAGTACAGACAGTAAGGAGCTCGATTGAGACGGCAGCTGTTATAATTGGGATAATGCTTGGAGGAAGCTTTGGATTTGGGACGATCATATGTGCGATTCTGGCAGGTCCTTTCATGAAGCTGATTTTTGACAGGATAGGATTTGATGTAAAGGGTGTATCGCACACATATATAGATGATTATTTTATAAAAAAGCGTGTCCTTGGTACAGATGCTGATGAGGCATGATTCAAAAAAGGGATGCAGATAGATTATAGAGGAAGATATGAGATTTATAGCACGAATTTTAAACAAGATAGCGATACTTTTTGTCACAGGAATAATGATTCTCGGATACGGTATGATGATTGAGCCCAATCTCCTGAGGATAAACAGCATGGAGACAGGAACGCTTACAAAAGGGAAATTCAGGGTGGTGCAGTTTTCAGACACTCATCTTGATAACAATTACACCATAAAAGACCTGGAAAAGCTCGTAAGGATAATCAATCTGCAGGAGCCTGACATAATTGTATTTACAGGAGATCTCATAGATTCGGTGGATGACAGCAGATATCCTGAGCATGCACTCGAGACCCTCGGAAGGCTTGATGCAAGGCTTGGCAAGGTGGCCGTTTTCGGAAATCATGACTATGGGTCACAGGGATACAGATACTACAGAGAAATGATGGAAGCTGCCGGGTTTGAGGTACTTGCCAATGAAGCAGTGAGATATGATGCAGGCGGAGGCATGATAGTTAACGTAGCAGGCCTTGATGATGCTCTTCTCGGAACTCCGGACCATAAAAAGGTTTCAGGGCTCCTGACCAGGAAATACTTCGACATACTCGTGATGCATGAGCCTGATGAAATAGGTCACTTTGAGCAGGACAGCTATGAGCTTGCGCTTGCGGGGCACAGCCATGGAGGGCAGATAAGGCTTCCTTTCATCGGAGAGATAAGCACTCCACCTCTGGCAAAGGAATATGTAAGAGGGATGTATGAAATGGGAGACGGCAGAAAGCTGTATGTAAGCTCGGGCATAGGGACTACGACGATACCCGTCAGATTAATGAATATACCGGAAATCGCGGTAATAGATGTGAAAATTTAAGAAATATCCACAATTGTAATGATAATGTAAATATATTGTACATCTATTGTTATGGTAATATCCGTGTTATTTGGGTAATATTATATGTGTAGGGAAAATATAATTTTATTTATTTTTACAGGAGGTTCAACATGAAACGTGATATAAAAAAAGTTATGGCACTGGTTATGGCAGGCTCTATGATTATTATGCCGGCGTCGGCAAGTGCAGAAAAAGGCGGAAATTCAGGAAAGACTACTGATGCGGCTGTAAGCGCAGCTGACGCAGCTGAGATAGAGGAAGTTTCAGGCGTGATACAGTCTGTAGATGGAGATATAATAACTGTCAATACAGCAGAGCTAAAGCTTGGAAGATTTTTTGCAGGCAAGGATGTAGCTATAAAAGATGAATCTGGAAAGACTATAACAGTAAGCGACCTTAAGGCAGGGATGACCGTTAACATTGAAGGAGACTTCAGCAAGGTTGGAATGAGCTATCCGGCTTATTATGGCGGTACTACTGAAATAAGAGTTACAGCTGAAAAGGAAAATATCGTACAGGCAGTAACGGATAATGAGTACCTCTACTTTGAAGGAAAGGTAACAGATACAGACGACAACAGGATAACCGTTAAAAATGGAGATGTATACAGGATATTCCATCTGTCTGCACCGATAATCTCAACTGAAGACGGAAATTCAGCATCACCAAACGAAATAAGTGAAGGGGATACCGTGACAGCGCTTTACACATCAAACACTCCGATGGCTCTCAGCGATCCTCCGCAGATAAATCCTATGATGATAATACTTCATGACAGCGATAATAATGTAAAGATAGACCATTTTGACAAGGATCTTCTAAGCTCAGACAAAAAGCTTCAGCTTGTGCTTTCAGAGGACACTGTTCTTGAGGCATTCAAGACGAAGCAGATTGTAAATGCACAGGATCTTGAAGACAGAGATCTCATAGTTATCTATGGAGCGACTACAAGAAGTCTTCCTGCTCAGACTGTTCCATCAGGAATAGAAAAAGTAATACTTCTTCCTCAGCTTGAGAATTCTTCAGATGACAACGATAAGGGAACTCCAAATTCAAATTCGAGCACAGATAATCCGGGAAACAAAGCCACAGCTCATGCAAAGAATGCTATTGCAAAAGAAGCAAGAAGCATGGGATACAAGGTTAAATGGGATCCTAAGTCCAAACTCGTTGTTCTTACAAAAGGATCAGATACTATCGAGGTTTATGTAGGAACTACAAAATACAAGGTAAATGGAATTGAAAAAAAATCTTCTGTCGCAAATAACCTTGTCAACGGAACGACTTATGTAGGCAGCGACATACTAGATCTGCTTAAAAAATAAGGCACCATAATTGAATAATCAAGAATTAATCTCTGATTTCAGGAATGACTTTCCTGAGGTCAGAGATTTTTAAATTTATAATTGAAAAATTGATAAAAA
>SAAM01000251.1 GCA_009929415.1 Clostridia bacterium
TTTTATAAGCATTAAGAAGAGCTATCCGGGAGAGGCTATAAAGGTAGCCCATGCACTCTGGGGTGCCGGTCAGATGATGTTCAACAAGATTATGGTTGTGGTGGATGAAGATGTGGATGTAAGGGATAGAGAACAGGTAATGGATGCTATCAGTGAGAACTACACTCCAAAAAGAGACACCCATTTCAGCAGAGGCCCGCTCGATGTATTGGATCATGCAGCCCCTTCATGCGGATTCGGCGGTAAAATGCTGATAGATGCCACTAAGAAGCTGGCAGAAGAGGGAGGCAATTCAGTAAGTTTGAATCTAAACAGATCAAAAGCAATCTCATACACACATGATCCGGATAAATCGGAGGGGTTGATAACAGTCATACTTGACAAAGAGATTGACAAGAACGATGATTATACGGCCTTGTGGCAATGGGGGGCAAACTGCGACCCAATTAGAGACAGCAGGTTTGTAGAGACCCGACTTGTGATGGATGCAAGACGCAAGAGTATTGGGCTGGGTGTACGTGAATGGCCTGAAATTGCTGCTTCTTCAGAAGAGACAATAAAGGCTGTTGATGATAAATGGCAGGCTTTAGGTATCGGAGAGCTTATCCCCTCTCCTTCCCGTAGATTTTTAAAACGATAAGCAGGAAGAGGCCCACAAAGAGTAGCATCGACGCATAGGCAACCCTGCCTATGTAGTCGCCATATTTGACAAATGTCGTGATTTTGCTGTTAAGGTTTAGTTCTCCCTTAACATAGCCTCTTTGCCACCATCCAAGCGACTCTTTAATTACTCCACGCTGATCAATCAGGGCAGAAATCCCGGTATTGGCGGATCTTGCTATGGATCTTCTTGTCTCTATTGCCCTAAGTGATGCGTAGCGTAGATGCTGGCTGTAACCCGGTGTATCTCCCCACCATCCGTCATTAGTTATTATTGACATCACATTTGCTCCGTGAAGGACATAATCCCTGTAAAAATCCCCGTAAACAGACTCATAGCAAATTGCAGTCCCTATCCGGATACTGTCATTGACAGAATTAAACACCTCTCTCTCCTTTTGGGTCCCGAAGCCGCCCGAAGTCCCGCCAAGATCAATGGCAAGATTGCTGAGAAATTTCAGGTATTGAGGATATGGAAAATATTCCACGAGGACAACCAGCTTTGACTTATGATAAATCATAGACCTGCCGGCAGAATCCATATAGATAGCTGAGTTGAATGTATCAAACCAGCCTCTCTCTGTTCTTCTGGCCGTATAGGTCGGCTCTTTAATCTCTGGGCCGCCCGGGTATATGTAAAATGATGTGGCACCAAAAATCGCATTTGAACACATTTTTTCTTTTAGCATCTGGGAAAACCTGGAGAACGTTCTGTTATCTCCCAAATCATTTTCAAGAACCCCGGATGTAAATGTTTCAGGTGCAATTACGAAATCTGTACTATCTGTAACTGCCTCATTAGCAAGAGTCATAAGAATATCATCCTGCTGTATCTGTGAAAGATTACCGAATTTGTCATTGTAAGGGTCGATATTTGGTTGAAGTACAACAAACTCTCTCGGATCCTGTTTTTCTATGTATGTTGAAAATATTATACGTGAAGCGGCTATAGGAAGTGCTATTACCATAACAGCAAGTGCTGATTTAATATAATATGGCCTGCTTTTTCTATTCTTGTCATTTACAAGATTAAAGATAATGAGATTAACTATCAGTACCCACAGAGAACCACCCAGAACACCAGTATACTCATACCACTGGATATTCTTTATAGTAGTGGCAAATCCGTTGCCCAAAACGAGCCATGTCCATGAAATCTCTGCATCATAATAGAAATGTTCCCAGGCAAGCCAGGCAAGCACAAAGAAGAGATATGCAAGCGCATGTTTTGTCTTGCGTTTGAACCACCTGAAGGCTCCGAAAACGAGAGCCATCTGAAGAGCATTCAGAGTACAGGCTGCTATTACACCCGGTATGGTTGCATTGTATATCCAGTAAGTGGAAAAAGTATTCCATAGCAAAAAGACCGTATAGTAATATATATAGCCTCTCCTGATATTAAATTCTGTGATTATCTTCTCGAGTTGGAAAAGGGGTAAAAATGCTATCAACATTAGAAGACCTGCGTGTGGAACCACATATGGCAAGGTCAGGAGCAAAGAGGATAAAACCACCAGAAACCAAAGTGAAAAAATTCTTTTGTTCTTCATGTTATCATATTTTGCATTGACAAAGATACAATAATCTCGATTTGGGAGAAGGAAGCAAGAATAAATTGATTAATTTTGGACTTTAATTATTTGAATTACTTAACAAACATGCTCACGACTTTTGTAAAGGGTTTTATTGTAGGTATGGGAGCCTCGATCCCACTCGGTCCAATGGGAATAATGTGTGTCCAGAAAACTCTCAGTAAAGGTCGTCATGCAGGTTTTATAGCAGGTCTAGGCTCATCCGTCACTGATACATTCTTTGCTGCAATAGCAATCATGGGACTGGCCTACATCAAGACATTCATTGACAGATACGAAGATTATGTGTTGCTTTTCGGCGGAATTATAGTCGGGTTGATCGGTATGAAGATCTTTCTCACAAACCCAATCAAGCAAATCCGATATCCAATGACAGGGAAGAGACACCTTACAGATTTCTTTTCTGCAATGGCTATGACCCTCACAAATCCGGGATCTGTATTTCTCATATTGGGCATGTTTGCATATGTCGGCCTTGACACAGAGGGAATTGCAAAGGATCATATAGTCTCAGCCACATTATGGGGTGTATTCCTTGGAGCTTCCGCCTGGTGGTTTATTCTCAGCGCCGGTATCAGTGCATTCAGAAAAAAATTCAGGCTGAGACAGCTCATGATGATCAACAGGATCTCCGGAATACTGATTCTTGTCCTGGGTCTTATCTCCTTTTTTGAAGGAGTTTGGAGACTTGTATCTCTATATTTCTCTCTTGGTTAATTTTTTCATACCTTTGCCTCACTTTCGGGGATGTTTTGGTTTTGACAGCAGATTGTATCGGAAAGTAAGCACGTCGAGCGTTGTGAGGCCGGCTCGATAATCCCGGGTCACAAGCCAT
>SAAM01000252.1 GCA_009929415.1 Clostridia bacterium
TAAGGTATTCAGCAGACGGATTTATGCTGTAATACCGCTACCAAGGGAACAGTGGCTTTTTGAAATTGATCTCGAAGAAGTGTCGTGCTTCGTCTAAATTCATCACGACCCATTCTCGGGATTTATGTGCTTCCAGAGTCTCAGGGAGTTCCTTCATCAAACGATCCGCCTCATATGTAGCGCCGGCATTGTACCTCAACTCGTTGTTCCTTGGTGAGATTACGAATGATTTGCGACTGGTTTTCCAGGCGTTCTGGACCGTTTTTATTGCGTATTTCCCAGTTACTTGCTCGCTGAAATAATTATCGAGGGAGAGACGTCGAACATATTCGGGCATCTCATCTGTGTACTCGCCGATGATCTCGCAAATAACTTCGGAAGAACACTTGAGGATGTCAGGGGTGTTATCATCGTTGTCCGCTTTCAATGCGTCAAGCAGATCCGGGATCAGAGCAAGCATGCGACGCAAATACTCCCTGTAGAAGGCAGTGCCGATCTTCTGCTGTACCGAGCGAACCACATTACTCTTCATTACCTCGGTATTTGTGAGGCCAGCTTCAACGCGGCAAATCACTGTACGGCGGATCACTTCCGGAGCGACAGCTTTCACATCTTCATTGGCGCTGATAACAACGGCCGAATAATTGATGAGATGTTCGCTCACGCCAAAGTCGTCGTTCTTTATCGTTTCAATAGCATGTTGGCTGAAACGGGTATTTGTAAGATCATCGACAATGATCGGAGCGCCTTGAACAGTGCGCTTGAGGCTCTCAATGCTGGATCTGGTAAAGTCGGGTGCCGATACCTTTGGCTTCTGGCCAATCATCATCTTAAGCAGGGTTTCCAGAAAGCTCGTTTTCCCTGCCTTGCTTTGGCCGTAAACGAGACCGAATACAGGATACGGCAGCCGGTTCTGATCATAGCGAGCCGCCATATCCCGCATGACGCCCATAAAAGGAGTACAGAAAAACCAGTTGGCGAACTCAAAATATCGATACTGCATACCTACGTAATCGCCGTGAAACTTGCTGTACCCTTCCATGTATTTAAGAAAGAGCGAGACATCCTGTTCGACGGCTTCCCGGTCAGGGTTGAGATCAAGCAGGTCGGCATTCAAGGCTGCCGTGCCTTGGAATGCGTCAATCACGAGCTGCGGATACTCACTTCGCAGTTCCTTTTCTTTTGTCGCTTCGCTTATAAGCTGCCGGCGCAGCTTCACGATGGTATCAGATACGACGGTAAGCTTGCCGGTCTTTTTATCTGCCTTTGGTAGCATGGGGGTAAGTGTGCCTGCAAGCTTATGAGTATCTAGAACGAATTTGACTTCCTCTGTGTTCTCCTTAACCGGCTCTATGACAAGGACTTTATTAGCCTTTATCGTTCCGGCTACTGGCAGTTCATCAATGTTTTCATTCAGATCAGCCCTTTCGAGGGCACTTCGCTTTATCGCATCCGAACTGCATTCCCGGAGTTCTGAGAATGAACCCATGTACCAGTCATACGCTTTATCGCCGTCAATATAGCAGATATTTTCGCGCTGTATTCCGCCAAAAGCATTATAGGACATGTTGGCAGAACCCATGATAACGCGCTTACGCCCGTCTTCAGCTGCAAGGAGGTACAGCTTCTCATGCGAGAGTTTTGTCCGGGATACATAGAATTTAACGCTGCCGTTATCCATACGGGAAAGCAGCTGCGATTGAGATTCCGATATATTGTCTCGCATTCGTTCAATGAGCTTGTCCTGATATGCCATAATTTCCTGAAGCGTATAGGACAGAACAGCCTCACAACCGAAAATGATTTCGGCGTAGTCAACCATTCCGAGAAGCTTATACACGAAATTGACGCCGGATGAGAAAGTGATCGCATAAAGTGAGTCGAAACCAGAAAAGAGGTCTTGCCAGGTAACGGACTCAGCTGACTCATAATTGAGTTTCACGACCTCAAGCTTGGTTCCGGAAGATCTGACGCAGGAGCAGTCTTCGTCAACGTCGAACAGCGAAATCGTATCATAATTGTTCTGAGAACTACTCATACGACTGGCCTCCTATTCTTTATTCCTTCTTGATGCGTTTGCGATATGCCTCAACCATGAAGGAATCTACATCGTAATATTTACACTGGAAGAACTCACATATCTTCTCCATCTCTTCTGCAGACTCCACGCCAGCGTCAATGGCCGCTTCAACATCAGGAGGAATGTAGTTGGGATCACTGTGGACTTCTGCCATCAGCTGAAAGCATTCTCGCAGAAGGAGACAAACAGGTATCTCTAATTGTTCGGCAACATCGGCGATGGCATAACTGGTGTCAACGTCAAACCCATATTCCTTTGTAGCGTCCTCAATTTCCATGAGATAATCGAACTTCTTTCCTGAGAGGAAACCATCTTCCTCCAGTTCGCGCCAGTAAGTATCGGCTCTGCTTTCTGGCTTGTTATCGCTGAAATTCGACAACTGGAATTTATTGTTTGGAATACTCTTTGTACCTTTCCGGATCTCACCGGGCGTACAATCATGATACGTCCTCATTGCCCGCGTAAATGCGGATTGATCGGAGTATCCGAGATCCAAGGATATGTCGCAAATGGATTTCTCCAAATTCAGCTTAAGTTCCTGACCGGCAAAGAAGAGCTTGCGCTCATTGATATAGTGGAACAACGTTTCGCCGGTGAGCACTTCGAAGCACTTCCCGAAGTGGCTACTGTTGTACCCAATTTCGCTGTAGATGCCCTTTTTAATGTTTTCAGCGTCTTCATGAATATGGGCATCAATGTAATCCATGACTGTGTCAAACTTGTTATTCATTAGCAAGCTCCTTTCAACTATGTGATTCTATAATAGCTTGCTTTTTTGCATTTTACTTGACACACAGCAAATCAAAAAAGTCAAAATGTAGTTCCAGAACCCTGCTCATGGTAAAAACTCTGACGGCTGACCATAACAACAGATCTGAGCCGATTCTTGAGCGCGAGTGAGGGCAACATACAACAGGCAGCGCTCTGCCGCAATGGATTCTCTCTCGGCAATGGCATCAGTATTGATAATTGCAGAGGACAGCGGCAGAACATTTCGG
>SAAM01000024.1 GCA_009929415.1 Clostridia bacterium
GAATCGTACTGCCTTGTAAAGCTTGATGAAACGCTGTCTTTTGCGGTCTGAAGGGCGGCCTGCGCGGAGTCTTCTTCATATTCGCTGTAATCTGTGCTCCTGCTTTTGACATCATATGATATCTGGGCTGATTTTATGGTCGCGCTCGTATTCATGAGATTTTTCAGGTCTTCTTCAAAATTTATGTTCTCTATCTTTTCAAGCTCTGTATCTGATATCTCGACGGACTCAAGCTCAAGCGTGGTACGCTTGTCTGCGCCGAGCAGGGCTCTGAGCTCTGCCAGGCTTGATGCGGCTGCCGCAGACTGTGAGCTGAGGTTTATGTCTGACTCTCCGGCGGAGTTTACGATTGCATCATAGGCATTTTTTGAGATATAGCCTCGTTTGAGCTTTTCTGCAGCAATCTCGAGGCTTCTCTGGGTCTGAGTATTTTTCGAGCTGCTTACTGTGAGCATCTCCTGATCGGCAAGGCAGTTTACAAAGAGCTGTTTTGCTCTCTGAATCTGCTGGCTTATCTGCTGGTCCATGGTGGCGTTTGCAAGATCGGCTGTGAGGTCCAGCTGATTTCGAGAGGAGCTCAGCGAGCTTATCTGGCCGTAAAGCGTGGATATGCGAGCGCTGTTGTCTACCGGCTTTCCCTGATCGTCTTTTTGTGAGTTAAGGCGGTCTATTTGATCGTTCAGGTCGCTTATGGTATCTTCGAGGTCATCATATTTTTTCTCGTAGGTCCAGGTGTCATTCTTTATCTTCTTTATCACTGGGGAACGCTCGAGCATCAGTCTTTCGATGTTTTCGAGGCTGAGCGTAAGCACGGGTCCTGACACTGCAGGCTTTTCAGATGCAGGTTTTTCGGCGGTCTGCGCTGAGGCGACTGTGCCTGAAAGCATTATCGCGATCATCAGTGAGGAGACTGCGGTTTTCAGTATGTTTCTTTTCATGTCTGCCTCCTAGTTTCCAACGCTGAGGATGCGGAATTTTCCGTTTTCAGTGACTTTGTCTGCACCTTCGACTACCACGCTGTCATCTGTGCTCAGGCCTGTGACTGCGATGTATCTGTTTTTTTCCTGTCCTGTAACTATTTCTTTTTTCACAATGGAGCCGTCTGTTACGGTATATACGAATTTTGCTCCGTTTTCTTCGAGCACGGATTCTGAAGGGATGAGGATCTCGCTGTCAGCATTTTGCTGTATAAGCTTTGCGCTTGCAAGCATTCCGTCCTTGAGTGAGCCGTCTTCGTTTGCAATGCTGATCTTCACGCTGTAGAGCCCTGTTGCGGGGTCTGCCCCTGGTGATGCTGCAGCTATGATTCCTGTTACTGTCTCTCCGGTTGCAGAAACGAGAATTTCTGCGGAAATATTTTCTTTTCCGGAGAATATTTCATCTATATAGGCATCGGATACTTTTATCGTCATTTCCATGTTCTTCGGATTTATTATGCTCATGGCGGGTACCTGAGGCGAGACCATGTCTCCGATTTTAATGCTGTTTGAAGCTATGTGGCCGTCTATAGGAGCCTTTATTACGGTATCATTCACATTTTTCTGTGCAAGGTCAAATGCTGCCTGGGCGCTTTCTACCTGAGCTTTGGCTACCTTTGCATTTTCGGGATTCACGCTTCCTGTTGTCAGGCTGTAGTTTTCCTTTGCGGCATCGAGTGCGGTCCTGGCATTTTTGAGTCTGCTGTCTGCGCTGTTCATTGAGGACTGTGCCTGTGATTTTGCATTTTCAAGCTGGGCTGAGGCTGTATCAAGGGCGTTCTTTGCAGTGTCCAGATTGTACTGGCTTTCTTCTCCGGATTCTGCCAGAAATGAGATTCTCTCGTAATTCGAAAGGGCATTATCATATGCAGCCTGGGCTGGCATTATGAGGGAGCTGCTTTCAAACTGCGCCTTTGTGCTGTCATAAAGAGTCTGAGCGTCTCTAAGCTCGTTTTCGGCGCGCTCAAGAGCCTGCTTTGCCTGTGTTTCAGCCTGAGGATTTGCCGCGCTTACTATCTTTGAGTAGTTTGCGCCTGCAGAATTGAGGCTGGCCTTTGCCTGCCTGAGCTGGAGCTGAGCTGTCGTATCATCTATTGTGAAAAGGACATCGCCTTTTTTTACCTGGCTTCCTATATCAACCTTTACAGAGGTAACTTTTCCAGATGCTGAAGGGATTATCATCATGGATTCTGATGAGTTTATCTTTCCGTCGTAGGAAACGGCTTCGAGGCTTGAGCTGGTCTTTACTCTGGCAACGGTGATGCTGGTTTCTGCGGATGCGCATCCTGCGAGGACGCTCATTGAAAGTACCGCGCAGAGGGCGGCAGAGATTGTTTTTTTCATTATGTTTTCCTCCTGGCTAGTTTAAGTGAATTTTGACATCGCAGTTCATTCCAAATACCATTGGAAGCTTGTCCGGATTTTCAATTGTCACCTTCACGGGAATGAGCTGGGTTACCTTGGTGTATGTTCCGCTTGTAGAGAAGGAGGACAGCCCTGATGAAAAATAGGTCTGAGTCGCGCTGTCGATTTCACTTACAGTACCGCTGAATTTCCTGTTTCCGTAGGCGTCTATCTTCACATCTACTTTCTGTCCTACGGCTATCTTCATTATGTCGGTCTCTTCTATGTTTACGCCGATGTACATGTTGTCTGTGTCTGCTATCACTGCGAGGGTGGTCTGAGGCGTTACGCTCTGGCCGATGCTGTAATCTGATTTAACTACGGTTCCGTCCGCAGGAGAGAATATTCCAGGGAGTACTTCCTGTCTTCCAAGCATCTCTCCCTGTGAGACCATATCTCCGGTTGCCACGTTCCACTCAAGCAGTTTTCCTGAAGATATCGCGTTTACGGTGTACATTTTGGCTGTGACTTTTGCGTTGTCTGTGCTGAAGGTGTTTGCGGAGCTTACTGCGAACATTATGGCTATGCACAGGGCTACTGCGATTGCTGAGACGAGTGGATAGAATACTTTTTTTGGAATCTTGAGAAGCAGCCTGCGAAGCTTTATTCTCTTTTTGCCTGGGGTCTTTTTGCCTGGGGTCTTTACGTCTGGATTTTTTGCATCTGGATTTTTATTTTCATTATTTTCCATGTTTTTATACACTCCTATTCTTCTTCTGATGTTGCGCCTGTGAACTGGCTGTTGTAGAGGCCGCTGTAGAAGCCCTGTCTTTCAAGCAGCTCGTAGTGATTTCCCTGCTCTATGATGTCTCCGTCCTTCATTACGAGGATCAGGTCGGCATCTCTTATAGTGGAAAGCCTGTGAGCTATTACAAAGCTTGTACGGCTCGCCATCAGGTTGTCCATGGCTTTTTGAATGAGCACTTCTGTACGGGTGTCTACGGAGCTTGTGGCTTCGTCTAGTATGAGGATCTTAGGGTCTGAAAGGAAGGTACGCGCTATTGTAAGCAGCTGCTTCTGTCCCTGTGATATGTTGCTGGCTTCTTCGTTGAGCATCATTGAATATCCTCCTGGAAGCGCCTTTATGAAATCGTGGCAGTGGGCTGATTTTGAAGCCTCTTTTACCTGCTCGTCCGTTGCGTCGAATGAACCGTATTTTATGTTGTCCATTATAGAGGCATTGTACAGCCATGTATCCTGGAGCACCATTCCAAACATGTCCCTCAGGTCTTTTCTTGTGAAATCCTTTATGCTGTGGCCGTCTATGATTATGTCTCCTGAGTTTACGTCATAGAATCTCATCAGCAGTTTTATGATAGTTGATTTTCCTGCTCCGGTAGGGCCTACTATGGCTATTCTCTGGCCTGGTTTTACGTCGCAGCTGAAATCGTTCACTATTATCTTGTCCTCGCTGTATCCGAATCTCACGTTTTTGAATTCCACATGGCCTTCTACTTTTTCCGGTACTGCCGGATTTTCGGAATCCGGGACCTCTTCTTCTTCCTCGAGGAATTCAAATACACGCTCTGCAGCGGCTGCAGTGGACTGGAGTGTATTGGATATGGTGGCCATCTGGGCGATAGGCTGGTTGAAGCTTCGCACATACTGTATGAAGGCCTGTACGTCTCCTACCTCGATTACCTTCTTTACTGCGAGGTATCCTCCGAGTATGCATACGGCTACATATCCGAGGTTTCCGACAAAGTTCATCAGAGGCATCATCAGCCCTGAAAGAAACTGTGACTTCCATGCGGATTCGTAAAGCTTTTCGTTCATCTCCCTGAAGATGGTCTTGGCTTCTTCCTCGCCGTTGAATACCTGGACTACATTATGTCCGGAGTAGTTTTCCTCTATATGACCGTTTATGCTGCCAAGGTACTCCTGCTGGGTCCTGAAGTGCTTCTGCGACATCTTTACGATTCTCATTATGAGAACTCCGGATACCGGAAGTATCATAAGCGAGGTAAGTGTAAGTGAAAAGCTTATGGAGAGCATCATTATGATTACTCCTGTTACCGTTGCTACTGAGGTGACTATCTGTCCGAGACTCTGGTTGAGGGTCTGGGCTATAGTGTCTACATCGTTTGTGACTCTTGAGAGGACTTCTCCGTGGGTACGTGTATCATAGTACCTGAGTGGGAGCCGGTTCATCTTCTGGGAGATGTCTCTTCTGAGCTTGTAGGTAACCTTCATCGATATCCCGGACATTATATATCCCTGAAGATAAGCAAATCCGGAAGATACTACATAGAGTGCCATCATTATAAGGCACATTCTGTTTATATAATCAAAATCTGTAAGCAGGCCGGTTCCCATCATGTAGGCCATGAGACCTTCAAAGAGCTTGGTAGTTACCTTTCCAAGAAGCTTTGGTCCTACTATCGAGAATATGGATGAGAATGCTGCAAATATAAGAACTATTACTATCTTTGCCTGATACTCTTCGATATATCCTAGGAGCTTGAGCATGGTAGCTTTGAAGTTTTTGGCTTTTGCGCCGCCAGCTCCCATTGCGCCCATGGGACCTCCTCCCATAGGACCTCCGCCCATGGGGCCTTTCTGAGGGGCTTTGCTGTTTTCTTTACTCATTTAGCTCCTCCTTGCTCAGCTGTGACAGAGCTATCTCCCGGTAGACCTCACAGCTCTTCATAAGCTGCTCGTGCGTGCCTTTTCCGGCGATTTTGCCGGCTTCAAGCACTATTATCTGCTCGGCGTCCATTATGGTGCTTATACGCTGAGCGATTAGAAGCACGGTGCTTCCTCCGGTCTCTTTTCTAAGCGCCGCTCTCAGCGCAGAATCTGTCTTGAAGTCAAGGGCTGAAAAACTGTCATCGAATATATATATCTGAGGCTTCTTCACAAGTGCCCGCGCTATCGAAAGCCTCTGCTTCTGACCGCCTGACACGTTTGATCCGCTCTGTGCAATAGGGGTTTCAAAGCCTTCCGGCCTTGATTCTATGAATTCCATGGCCTGAGCTATCTGCGCGCCGGACAGGATTTCTTCGTCTGTAGCGTTCTTGTCTGCATACCTGAGGTTGGAATCTATTGTCCCTGAAAAAAGCACTGCCTTCTGAGGTACGTAGCCAAGCTGGCTTCGGAGGGAGTGGAGCTCCATGTCCCTTATATCCGTACCGTCTATGGTTATGCTTCCTTCTGTAACGTCATAGAATCTTGGCACAAGATTGGCTATGGTGGATTTTCCGCTTCCTGTAGAGCCTATGAATGCGGTGGTCTCCCCTGGCTTTGCAGTGAAGTCTATGTCATGCAGCACGTCTTCTTCTGCTCCAGGATAACGAAAGCTCACGTGGTCGAATCTCAGAACTCCCTCTGATGATGAAAATGGAAGCGCATCGGGCCTGTTTTTTATCTGAGGATCTGATTCGAGCACATCGGCTATACGAACTGCCGACACTGAGGCTCTTGGTATCATTATGAACATCATGGACATCATGAGGAAGGCCATGATTATCTGCATAACATACTGCATATAGGCCATCATCTGACCGACATCGATCTTGAACGCAGACACCTGATAAGAGCCGACCCATACTATAAGTACGGTTATGAGGTTCATCAGGAGCATCATCAGAGGCATCATCGCAGCCATTGTGCGGTTTACAAAAAGGTTGGTGTCAGTAAGGGTCTTGTTCTCCTTGTCAAATCTGGCTTCCTCGAAATCCTGAGTGTTGAAGGCTCTTGTAACAAGCAGCCCTGAGAGATTTTCTCGTACCACCTGATTGAGCCTGTCAACAAGGGTCTGTATTACCTTGAATCTTGGAAGAGCCAGGCTGAAAAGCGTAGCGATTATCCCTACGAGCACCACTATCGCGAGTGCTATTATCCACGACATGGAAGCACTGTTGTTTACTGCATGAATGATTCCTCCTATACCCATTATAGGGGCGTAAAATATCATTCTTATCATCATTATCACAAGCGTCTGCACCTGAGTCACATCGTTGGTAGTCCTTGTAATAAGCGAGGATGTGGAGAATCTGTCAAATTCTACGTTTGAAAAGCTTTCTACTTTTTCAAACAGGTCGATCCTTATCTGCTGTCCTATGCCGGCTCCTACCCTGGACGCCAGATAGCCAACCGCTATGCTGAGCATTCCTCCGGTAAGAGATATCAGTATCATCCTGAACCCTATGCCTATTATTGTACCGGTATCTCCGGTTGCAATGCCTTCATTTACTATGTCTGACATATAATCAGGCAGGGCGAGGTCGCACATTGCCTGGCCAAACAGCAGCATGACCGCAGCCAGTATGAGCCAGAAATATGGCTCGGCGTATCTTAATAATCTTGTCATTCTGTCACCTCTCGAATAAAATCTATTATTTATATTACTACGGTTATACAAAGTTGTCAATCGGAATATAAAAAAACTACATACGGGCCATAAAACTGTTGACACGGTAATAAATAATGTATAATATAAAAGTAGAGATACAAACTCAATGTCCATCAGGTGGGCATTTTTTATATAAAGGGGGCTTTTTGATGAAGCAGGAAAATGAGACCAAAAAGAGAATACGCTCGACCGCACTGCGCCTTTTTGAGGAGAAATCCTTTGAAGAGGTCACTATAAACGAGATATGCAAGGAGAGCGGGATAACAAAGCATACATTCTACTATTATTTCAAATCAAAGGATGACCTGCTGGACAAATTCTACAAGATGCCATGCGGACTTTCGATGGAGGAATTCGGGATGATATTCTCGATGGATTCCTATGTGGAGCAGCTGTGGATGATAAACAAGAAGCTGATAGATTTCGTACAGGAAAAGGGCCTGGAGATAGTAAAGCAGATAATGATCAAGAACCTCAGCGATGACCAGGGAACCTTTGCCATAGACACAAGCGAAATCAAGGATATGATAAAGCTGATGGTAAGCATAATAGACAAGGGAAAGCAGAGCGGCCAGATAAAAAGCCAGATTGACAGCAAGGATCTTGTAAGGATGTTTCACCAGTTCTTTCACTCAACAATGTTTGTATGGGCTACAAGAAATGGAGACTTTGATTTTGAAAATTATCTGAGGTATCACTTTGAGGTACTTTATCAGGTGGAAGACAGCCAGCGAAAGGCAAGGACGCTGGGAATCGAGGAATTATGAAGCTGCCGGAAAGCGCGAGATATATAATAGACAAGCTGCATGAAGCGGGATATGAGGCTTATATAGTCGGGGGATGCGTAAGAGACTTCCTCATGGGTGAGGATCCACATGACTGGGATATGACAACGAGCGCCAGGCCGGAGGATGTAAAGCGAATATTTTCTGATTTCAATATAATAGATACAGGAATAAAACATGGGACCGTGACGCTGATGATGGAATCTGAGCCTTTTGAGATAACCACGTACAGGACAGACGGAAGCTATGTCAACAGCAGAAGGCCACAGAGCGTGACCTTTGTGGCCAGCCTGAAGGAGGATCTCAGGCGAAGGGATTTCACTATAAATGCCATGGCCTGGAATCATACAGGCGGCCTCATGGATTATTTTGGAGGAAGGGAAGACCTTGAATCAGGTATCATAAGATGCGTGGGAAATCCCGATGAGAGGCTTTCTGAAGATGCACTGAGGATACTGAGAGCACTGAGATTTGCTTCTGAAAAGGATTTTAGGATAGAGCCGGATACATACATGGCCATGCGCAGAAATCTAAGTCTTCTCAGAAATATTTCTGCAGAAAGGATAGCGTATGAGCTCGGCCGCACTCTTATGGGAAAAGGCGTATTCAGCGCCCTCATGAACTATCCGGAGCCTCTCTTTGAGATAATACCTGAGCTGAGAGCTGCCTTTGGATTCAAACAGAACAATCCACATCATATCTATGATGTATATGAGCATACGCTAAGGAGCATTGCAAATGCCGATGCTGACCTTGAGATAAGGCTTGCGCTTCTTTTCCATGATGCAGGAAAGCCGCTGTGCTACAGCGAGAAGGAAGGAATAGGGCATTTCTACGGCCACGACAGGATAAGCGCAGATATTGCAGAGAAGGTTCTCAGGAGGCTGAAATATGACTCCGCCACTGTCAGTAATGCAGTCAGGCTCGTCGAAAACCACAGCCTGGAGCTTATTTCTTCAGAGAAAATAGTCAGGCGAAGGCTTTCAAAATTTGGAGAGGTCTTTTTCAGAAAGCTCCTCAGGATGAAGCGCGCTGACTCTTCGGCTACTTCCCCTGACACTCTGGGAGAAAGGCTGCGTGCGATTGAAGAAACTGAAAGAATAATAGATAAGATAATAGAGGAAAATCTGTGTTTTTCTGTAAAGAGCCTCGCCATAGACGGAAATGATCTCATAAGGATCGGAATACCACAGGGAAAGCTCATAGGGAGCATTCTTGCTGAGGTTCTCGAAATGGTCATTGATGGAGAGCTCGAGAATGACAGAGAGAAAATACTTGAATTTACAGAGAGGAAATATATAGTTATATGAAGAAGAAAGATTTTATACTGGCGCTCCTTGTAGTTGTAATCTGGGGTGCTAATTTTACCGTGATAAAACTTGGGCTTGGCGGAGTGCCTTCGATGCTGCTTGTATCCCTCAGATATCTGTCTGTGCTTCCGGCGCTGTTTTTCGTAAAAAAACCGGAGCTCGACTGGAAATATGGACTGGCTTATGGATTTTCTGTTGGAGTGCTCCAGTTCTCATGCCTTTTTTACGCAATGGAAATCGGAATGCCGGCAGGGCTTTCATCGATAATACTTCAGTCGGCGGCATTCATGACACCACTTCTGGCAGCGGGATTTCTGAGAGAAAAAGTAAAGCCCAACCAGATAGCAGGACTTGTGGTTGCAGCAGGAGGGCTCTATCTCATTGGAGTGAGCGCAGGAGAAGGCGGCTCATCTTCGATTCCGATTCCGGCGCTGATGCTTACCCTGGCAGCGGCATTCTTCTGGGCCATATCCAACATAATTCTCAAATTCGCTTCAAACAAGCTTGAAAAAGAAGGCAAGAAGCTTGACATGGTAGGAGTAGTAATCTGGACGAGCCTGGTTCCGCCGATTCCGCTTTTCATTATGTCGCTCATAAAGGACTCGCCTCAGGTGGTCTTCAGCACGCTCATGAATCTGAGCCCGATGTCGATATTTGCGATACTCTACCTGGCAATCGGAGCCACGATATTCGGATATGGGGCATGGAATGTGCTTCTTGGAAAGTATGAGGCATCAAAGATATCCCCGCTTTCACTCATGGTTCCCGTGACAGGGCTGATAACGGCAAGGCTGATACTTGGAGAAGTCATGACTCCGATGCAGTGGGCTGGAGGACTTGTTATAATTGCAGGGCTCGTAATTGCAAATATTAATTTCAAAAGGCAGAAAGCATAGAATATATCCGGCAATCCTGAAAAGGGTTGCTTTTTTTATTGCAAGGTTAATCTGACGCGGACAGGATTAAAAATTAATCCCAATTAACGTTTGTTCAATTTTTTACTTGGGTAAAAATATATCTAACAAACAAACGCAAAGGGAGTAAAAAAGGGGGCCATATGAGCAGGATTTTAAGGAATAGATCTCTTAGAAGCAGCACGCTGATGATTTTTGCGCTTTTTTTTCTGATGATGGTTGTTCTGATTCACATTCTTCTTAATACAGTCATGATGAGCAGTATCGACCAGTTTGAAGAAAAAAATGTTGGAAAGAATATAGAAAGAGCAGTAAACGCGATTGAGCAGCAGGAGCTGATTCTGGCAGCTACAACTAAAGACTGGGCGGCGTGGGATGATACATATGAATTTGTTCAGGATCGCAATCAGGAATATCTTAAAAGCAACATATACGAGGACGTTTTTGTAAATCTGAACCTTAATCTTATAGCGATTACTGATCTTTCCGGGGAGTACATATTTGCAACAGGAATGGATATAGAAAACTCTGAATTCATTCCAGTGTATCCAGAATTGAAGAAGGCGCTGCATAAGGGAGGAATTCTTTACAATGCTGATCCTGATTTTGTTGTGAGTGGGATAATAAAGCTTCCTGAAGGGATGATTCAGATAACGTCTCATCCAGTACTTCAGAATGATCTCAGTGGCCCTGTGCTTGGGAACATGATATTTGGCAAATTCCTGGACGAAAAATCAATAAAGAATATGTCGCAGATTATGAATCTTGAGCTTTCTATTGAAGAATCAGGCATGAAGAATGAGTCGATTGCAGATAAAACAATAAGTACGGCCAGTGATATGCCGGCGGAGATAAGATTTCTTGGAGAGGAAAAGCTTGAGGCATGGACCTCCCTGACTGACATAAATGGAAATCCGGTGGCTGAACTCAGTATAGAAATGCCAAGAGAAGTAAGAGATATCGGAAGGACTGGCATTGACAGCATGATGTATTCGCTCATTGCGGCGGGGTTTATGTTCGTAATGACATTATGGATATTTCTTGAAAAGAATATATTATCGAGGATTCTGTGTCTGAGCAGAGAAGTCATAAGAGCAGAAGAAGGGGATTTTTCAAGCATACGTATAAGCCCTCAGAGAAAAAATGATGAAATTTCGAGCCTTTCTGAAGAGATAGGAAGGATGCTGGAAAGGCGAAAATCGGCTGAGGAGGCTCTCAAAAAGGCCAAGGAGGAGCTTGAGATAAAGGTGTCAGAGCGTACGGCGGAGCTTTCTGAGGCCAACCGGCTTCTTCAGGATGAAATAGATGAAAAAACAAGGATACAGGAAAAAATCATGCAGCTTGCATATCGTGATCATCTGACAGGGCTTCCAAATAAGCTTCTGTTTACAGACCGGCTGAAGCAGGCGATATTCCTGGCGAACAGGACTGAGAAATATCTGGGAGTTATTTTTGTTGACCTTGACGAATTCAAGATGGTAAATGATACGATGGGTCATGATCAGGGAGATGAATTGCTTAAGGACGTAGCGGAGAGAATATCCTGTTCAATGCGAGGAGAGGACACAGTCTGCAGGGCCGGCGGTGATGAATTTATAATACTTGTTCAAAATATAGCGGAGACCGAGGACCTGGCAAGAGTTGCCAGAAAAATAATAGGCTGCTTCAGCGAAACATACAAACTTAGAGGTCAGGACTTTCATATTACTGCGAGTATTGGAGTTGCGATGTACCCTTCAGATGGAGAGGATGTCGAGACGCTGATCAAGAATGCAGACATAGCAATGTACAAGGCCAAGGAGGGCGGCAAAAACAGATATGTAATGTGTACGGCACTGATGAAGGAAAAAGTTACGGAGGCAATGATGCTGACAAACGGCCTTTACAGAGCTTATGAAAGGAATGAGTTTTACCTTCTGTATCAGCCGCAGGTATGCAGTCAAACAGGGGAAATAAAAGGGGTAGAGGCCCTCATAAGATGGAATCATCCGGAGCTGGGAATCATTCCGCCATCAAGGTTCATACCACTGGCGGAACAGACGGGAATAATAATTTCAATTGGAGAATGGATTCTGAGGACGGCCTGCATGCAGAACATGAAATGGCGGTCAGCAGGCTTGCCGGGCATTAGAATGGCCGTAAATCTTTCTCTGCAGCAACTGCAGAACCATGGGATAGATTCCGTAGTTGAAGATGTGCTCTCAGAGACGGGTATGGATACGGAGTGGCTTGAGCTTGAGGTTACAGAAAGTATAGCGATGAAAGAGTCTCATGAAGTGACAGACACTCTGAATGCGTTCAAGAAACAGGGGATTGCAATTGCAATAGATGATTTTGGCACAGAGTACTCCTCGCTAAGCCGCCTGAAAAATCTTCCGGTTGACAGGATAAAGATAGCCATGCCATTTGTTCAGGGAATAGGAGTGAGTGAAAAGGACGAAGCTATAGCGAGGGCTATAATAGTGCTCGCAAAAAATCTGGGGCTCCAGACAATAGCTGAAGGAGTTGAAACAGAGCAGCAGCTTTCTTTCCTCAGGCAGAATATGTGCGATGAAATACAGGGATTTTATTATTACAGGCCTATGCCGCCTGAGGAGATTGAAAAATTGTTAAGAACATTCGCAGATGATAAGGGATAAAACGCCCCTGAGTTTTCTGAATAATCTTGACATTTAAAAATAAGAGGGATATAATTGAATATATAAATTGTTTGAATAATTATTGTCCGACAAAATCACGGCAATCCCAACCGGGGTTGCCTTTTTCAGCGTATGGAGGGAAGTTATGGAGTATTTTTCGCAGGCATTTGGGGAGGCGGTAAGGCTTCTTTTATCTATGGATCCGGAGCTTTATTCAATAATAGGGCTTTCTCTGGGGGTCACGTTCAGCGCACTCATCCTTGCGGCTGTTGCAGGTATTCCGCTTGGAGTATTTATAGCACTCAGGCGTTTTCCTGCAAAGTCTGTAGTCGTAAATATAATAAACACGCTCATGAGTATACCGCCGGTAGTAGTGGGACTCATAGTATATATACTCCTTTCAAATCAGACAGGACTCGTAGGAGAGCGGCGTCTGCTCTTTACCCCCTTCGCTATGGTGCTTGCTCAGTTTATGCTCGCAGTTCCGCTGATGGCAGGCCTTACATACAATGCTCTCAAAAATGTGGACCCGCTTATAGCGAAATCTGCCAGAAGCCTTGGCGCAAAGCCTTCGCAGGTGGCCGCCGCAATGGTAAAGGAAGCCAGGTTCAGCATATATACATCATTCATAGTTGTGTTTGGAAGACTCATCGCAGAAGTAGGAGCGGTGATGATGGTAGGTGGAAACATAAGATACAACACAAGGGTAATGACTACGGCTATAGCCATGAACAAGGGAATGGGTGAGTTTCAGCTTGCGCTTGCACTCGGGGTGATTCTTCTGATGATATCATTCCTTATAAACGGGATAATCGAAATAATAAGAAACTACGGGAGAGTATAGATGACAGTTCTGAGGATTGATAAGCTGAAAAAGATCTACGGCTCCGTGCCTGTCGTGGATATTCCATATCTGGAGATAAAAAGAGGAAAGATAACTGCGGTAATAGGTCCAAGCGGATCAGGGAAAAGCACCCTGCTTTCGATGATAAACGGTCAGGATAATCCTTCTGAAGGATACATAGAATTTGCAGGGCAGACGGCATCGCCATCTTTGAGTTATCCGCTTTCTGCAAGAAGGAAGATGGCCATGGTGTTTCAGAAACCTGTGATGTTCAATTCGAGCGTCTATGCGAACATAGCATATGGGCTTGAGGTAAGAAAAAAAGATTTTTCGCTGGACAAGAAGTACATATCGGAAAAGGTAGGCATGGCGGCAAAGCTCACGGGGCTTGAATCAAAGCTCAGGCAGAAGGCGGTCACGCTTTCCGGGGGCGAGGCGGGAAGGGTATCTGTCGCAAGGGCTATAGTTACAGAGCCGGAGCTTCTGCTTCTCGATGAGCCTACTGCAAGTCTTGACCCGCAGAACATATCCGTAATAGAGGACATGATAAGAGAGGTAAACCGCAGCTATGGCACGAGCGTCATAATAGTCACGCATAATATGTTTCAGGCAAGAAGGATAGCGGATGAGGTGATATTTCTTCTTGATGGAAAAGTAGTAGAGCATGGAGAAACTGAAGATGTATTTGAAAATCCTTCTGATCCAAGGACAAGGCAGTTTGTTTCTGGTGAAATGATCTGCTGATGGATGAAATATATGTTAACATTTTCCGGGTTTATTATCATGAAAGGGGAACAAAATGAAGAAAAGCAGAAAAACCGTAAGCGTACTGCTGACGATTCTGATGTCACTTGCGTGCATCAATTTCGCATTCGCAGATTCGACTTACACAGTAAAGTATGGGGACACTCTGGGAAAGATAGCTCTGAAATATGGAGTTACATACCAGGAGATAGCCAAGGTCAACAAGATTGCAAATGTCAACAGGATAACAGTAGGACAGAAGCTCGTAATACCTTCAAAGACTGCAGCGACTGCCGTAAAGCAGACAGCTGCTACAAAGGTTGACACTACAGGGATTAAAGGCACAAAGCTGAGAATAGCGACTACCACAAGTACAAACGATACAGGGCTTCTTGATGTCCTTGTGCCTGCGTTTGACAAGAAATACGGAACAAAGACTGACTGGGTATCTGTAGGATCAGGTGAAGCCATGGAAATAGGCAAGCGAGGCGATGCTGACGTGCTTCTCGTTCACTCTCCTGCTGCGGAAAAGACATTCATAAGTGAAGGCCATGGAATAAACAGACAGGATGTAATGTACAATTATTACTATATTGTCGGTCCAAAGGCCGACCCTGCAAAGGTAAAAGGCCTCAAATCTGCATCAGACGCTCTCAAGGCTGTTGCGCAGAGTAAATCTACATTCCTTTCAAGAGCTGACAAATCAGGAACTCATTCAAAAGAGCTTACCATATGGAAGGCTGCAGGACTTGCTCCGACTGGTGCAAGTGACAAGTGGTACAAAGAAGCAGGGCTTGGAATGGGAGACCTTCTGACAATGGCAAATGAGACAAAGGGATACACGCTCGTAGACAGCGGAACCTGGGGAGCGATGAAGGACAAGCTTCCAAACCTTGAGATAATGGTTCAGGGAGACAAGATACTATTCAATCCATATGGAGTAATCACAGTAAATCCGACAAAACACACAGGAACTAACGCAAAAGCTGCAAAAGCATTTACGGAGTTCATAACATCAGATGAAGGTCAGAAAATAATAGGAGATTTCGTAAACAAGAATGGACAGAATCTGTTCATCCCTGATGCGAAGTAAGAAATCTGCCACAATAATAATTTAATGAATGATCTGTAAACTATAGCCACGGCTCACCGCCGTGGTTATTTTTTTGGTTGTTTTACTCTGAATATCTGACTTTATCATTAAAATAGTTGTTTACTCATCGTGATTATTAATATATAATTAATAATACTGTCTGAACAGAAATGAAAATAGGGAAAATATAAAAAACACATTAAATTTATGTAAAGAATGCTGTATTTTCTTGAATCTGAGCGATAAAAATAGTATAATATATAGGATAATACAAAAAAACATAAAAACATAAACAAAGACTATTAAAATAATATTTAAAAATTTAAATTTTTCCAACTCCCCCGCAATATGGGGCTGTCGGGAAATAACCCCCAAAGAAAAAAGCGACTAGTTCGCTTTTTTTAATGCAAAAAAACACAAAAAAAAAGATGACAAAATAATATTGCCATCTCTTTCCGTTATATTATAAAATATAACTACTCATGAAACAATATTATAACCAATTTTTTGAAAAAGGACAACAGGTTATTAATTTTAATTTTTACA
>SAAM01000253.1 GCA_009929415.1 Clostridia bacterium
AAATGGGGGGTCATTGTTTTTTTATTTAAAAAAACATTGAAAACCTTTGAATATATAGCAATATTAAACAAAACAGGGGTGTAAAACTTTACACTACCCCAAAATATACAAGGGTTGTTGCAAGAATGTTCTCTCCGAGCTGCGGAAGCAGAACTTCGGACAGAAAAATCACTGCTGTCTTGAAATCCTTTATCTCTGTCCACGAAAAAAGCGATACTGAAATCAGCGTCATGAATAATATAACTGCTGCTATTGTAAGCTTCTTATGCTCTGTAACAGATCTCAGGATATAGTCTCTGACGAATTCTCTTCCAACTACGGCAGAGAATACGTAAAGATTGAGAAGTATTCCCCTGAGCGTAAACTGGTATGGTGATTTGCCAAATCCAAGCAGATATCCTGCTATTATGTTAATTATCACATATGCGGTTGCCATGTTCATTGCCCAAATATAGATCTTTCTTCGATACTGAAGCTTTCCATGATTTCTTCCCTGTGGGAGGCTCCTTGTAGTAATTACCGCTGTCATGATCCATAATGGCACGGTGAGCATGTTTGCACTGAAATTTTCATTTATTACAGTGTTTTCAGCTGCATATATAACGATGCTCATGATTACAAATATGGCCGCTGATGCTCTGATCCTGGTGGAAACCCTCATCATGAAGTCATCACCTCAGATGCAGCCTCTTCAGGCGCTGAATCCGGCGCATAGCTATTTTCATAGGATGCAGATTCTGCCGGCGCATCGTCCCCGTCTGATGCTTCTGCAGGCTCTGTCACTGCTTCAGGTTCTGAGGCTTCTGATTGCTCAGCTGCTTCTGTTTCAGCTGAGTCTGGAGATTCTGTCTGCTCTGGAACATCTGATTCTACTGAATCCTGACCCTGCGCTGATCCTTGATTGTCCTGCGCTGGTTCATCTGGCTGCGATGGCTCTTCTCCAGCTGAAGGTCCTTCAGGAACTGGCTGAACTGGTATCTCAGGCTGAATCTGCTGTGCTGCTGCCTGCGCTGCCTGCGCTTCGAGAGCTGTAAGGTATGCAAGATATCTTTCGGCTTGAAGCTGCCTGTTCTCATCTACTGCCTCTATCTCTACAGCGTCTTTCCATGACTCTGTTTCAGAATATGCATATTCCAGTTCTATCTCTGTATCAAAATATCCATATTCCTCTGCTTCTACGTGGACGTTCTTGAATTCCATAGTGAACTCCTGTTCCATTTCATCTGGTTCAAGTATAATGTCTTCAAATATTTCATCATCATATTCCATAAAAATTCGCTGCTGCGAAGAATCAGAAAAACTGTTATATAACGCTTTTGCATCCTTTATACTGAGCTTTACCGGCAAATCTCCTGTATTTTTCAGATAGAATGTCACTTTGAGTACCTTCTGATCGTAATCATACTCGATCTTTCCGGACTCATCGCTGACGACATCCATCTCAGCTACCGTAAGCACCGCTTTGCTCTCAAGGCTTTCCCCGAAATATGAATAGCTTATGCCGAGAGTAGATATGCAGAGGCTGCTCGTGACAAGTAAAGCTCCAAATTTCCAGGCTGTCCTTCCTGTTTTTGGATTTTTCATATGACACACCCCTTAAAATCACCAAAATAAAAAGGCTGCAACCAGTAAATCAGTTGCAGCCGAACTATCATATCAGATATAAATAGAAAATGATTAAACTTTTGTTGATATATGTACCTAACTTAGATTCCTAGCTTTGCGACGCTCCGTTTTCACAGAGTTTGCCCTTATATTTCAAAATCGCTTCAAAATCATTTCAATTTGATGTCAAGTCTTATATATCCAACAATATTCATCTGAATCAATTGTTTTTATAGTCGGAATATTCAGTTATCGGAGTTTAATTCATTAAACTTTTGTCCTCACTACCTTTGCCGGGATTCCTACCGCCGTAGAATTTTCTGGAATATCTTCAAGCACCACGGCATTTGCACCTATCTTGCTGTTACTGCCTATATATATAGGACCAAGCACCTTGGCTCCCGTAGATATCATTACATTATCCCCGAGCGTAGGATGACGCTTGCCCTTATCCTTGCCTGTACCCCCAAGCGTAACCTGGTGATAGATGACGCAGTTGTCTCCAATTTCAGCCGTCTCTCCTATAACTACTCCCATTCCATGGTCGATGAACAGATTTTTTCCAATTATCGCACCCGGATGGATCTCGATTCCTGTAAAAAATCTCGCTACCTGAGATATGAATCTTGCAAGAAAATTGAGCCTTCTTTTGTAAAGCGCATGCGCGAGCCTGTGCACTATTATTGCATGGACTCCCGGATAATTTATAAGTACGCTGAGCCTTGATGTTGCAGCAGGATCCTGATCAAGATATACCTTCAGGAGCTCTCCCAGGCTTCCTCTGTTTGTTTTCATATATTGACACCTCCAGATAAAAAACAGTATTTATATGATAAAACTAGATTTCATTTTAATCCATAGTATTTTGCTATGAATTAACTGTAAAAAAAATGTTGGTTTTCACCAACATTCAATTAAGTCCTACAGACAAATTTTCAGTTGTATAAATAATAATATTAAATTATCTTTCACATTCCTGATTTGCAACTGTACAAGAAGTCTTGCATGCTGACTGACATGAAGTCTGGCACTCGCCGCATCCTTTTTTCTCAGCATCCTTCTTAAGGTTGTTTGTTGTTAGTGTTCTGATGTGCTTTTTCATTTTATTTACCTCCAATATAAGATTACTTTTCTAATTATACTTCTTTACGGCACAAATTTCAAGTTTTATATTTGCTAATAATTGCATATGTCGGCGCGACAGATGATATAATATGTACATAAGAAAGCTGCAGTTACATTTAGCTTTGATTTCAAATCATGAAAACAAATAGAAGGAGAATTTTATGAATCTTATCGATCTGCCTATACTCAAAGGACTGTCCGATTACAGGGATGAGAGAGTCCTGAGATTCCATATGCCGGGTCATTATGGAAGAGCGAGTTTCCCTGAGCTGGAATATCTTGCAGAGAATATGTATGAATTCGACGTGACCGAAGTGGACGGCACCGACAA
>SAAM01000254.1 GCA_009929415.1 Clostridia bacterium
TACATAAGCACAGACAGGAGTGCAATGAGCAGGGAACTTTCAAAGATGCAGGATGAGGGAATAATTAAGGTAGAAGGAAGATTTATAATGATGAATCAGAACTAGTGAACTACTCATCACTTTAGAAGTGGGAGCTTCTTGGTCAATGTAACTAACGCTACAAGTTTACCCAAGCTAACCCCGTCGCACCGACGGTTGGTGTCATAGACACAATCGAATGCCAGTTTATTTCTTCTTGGCGAGAAGCCACCCCATTTAGGGATTGTCGATTGCTCTGACTATGCCAGCGTCAACGCTTGGTTTTCGCTCTTCTGGCATAGGTGCGAATAGGTTGAATATTTTACTCCGCAAACCATTTTCTTGCGGAAACCTCATATATTCAGTTGTAAAAGAACAATGCGTTAGTTATATTATACCTTATTCTTTCAGATATATCGAATATCCTCAAGAATATTACTATCCATCCCCACCCTACGATCTCGCTAAAGCGAGCAAGGTGGCTTAGAGGATGGGGAATTCCGCAAATATAGTTAAAATTAGAGCTGAATTTAAATAACAGCCAAGGCAAAATGAAATATTGTCCTGGCTGTTATTAACGTCAAAGGCAAGAATATTACAGATAAAGTATATGTGTAAGTACTGCTACAACAGGTATAGCCACAAGTGTTCTTACAACCCAGAGAGAAAGTATATCTTTCAGTTTTGCCGGTATACCGAAGAATATTATAGGGAGCATGGTCTCTGTGATATAAAGCACCTGAACAAGTGATACCATGAGAACGAAAAATCTCGTTGCAGCATATTGAGATCCGGAAACAAGTATAGATGGAAGGAAAAGATCAATTCCGCCTACAAGTATAGCCTGTGTTGCAATTGAGGCATCAGGAATTCCAAGCATTGATATGAATGGTGTGAATGGAATGCTCAGAAGTTTTATTATAGGGGTAAATTCGCTTACTGCAAGCCCGAGGATTCCAATCGTTATTACCATAGGAATTACTCTGAGAGTTATCAGGCAGCCATCCATAAATCCTCTTGCCATTTCAGGCAGAAGTCCTGGTGCATTGTCGGCCTTTACAAGAGCATCATTGAATCCTTTTTTTATCTGAGCAGGATTTAAATGAAGGTTTTCTTTTCTCATCTCTGTGGTTTGAACAGAACCGTCTGAATAAATATCAGGGTACTTTGATATAGGTGGTATGCGGCATACTATTGCAGCTACTGCATAAGTGACAATGCAGTAAAGCAGGAATATGAGACCAAAATCGTCCAGAAGCCCAACATAGCCTATAAGGAACGCACAATAGCCAACGGAATTAAGGCTGAAACTAGATGAGATAAAAAAAGCTTCTTTAACTGTATAATGCTTTTCTTTATAAAGAGATGCGGTAAACATTATTCCTACTACGGCAGCGCCGACTATCGAGGCTATAGTATCAAGTGCACTCTTTCCCGGTACCTTGAAAACAGGTCTCATAAAAGGTTCCAGAAATGCACCTATAGCTTCAAGCAGCCCGTATCCTGCGAGAAGAGGGAGTACTGCGCCTGCAACCGGAACTATACTTATGGTAAAATTGAGAGTTTCCCCAATCATCACACCGCCGGTTTTTTCACTGTATGCAAATTCCCAACCAAACTGGAAATAATACATGATGGCAAATATCGATCCAAGAAGGTACAGCACGAAGTGAAATTTAGTATCTTCCTCAAAAAATCTTTTGACGGCATTATCGCCCCTGCAGATGTGATTTGAGTATATGTACCCGGAAAGCATTATCACAGGACAAAGAGTTATAAGTGGTTGTACCATATTTCCAAGAACCATGTTTAGGAAGAAATCCTTGTATATTACTTCGAAGAGAAGTCTTCCTTTTATGGGGACGAAAAATATGGTGATCCCAAGACCGGAGGCCAATAAAAATTTTAAAAGGCATTTCCAGTAGGGGTTTTTAAGTACAGGATCATCGCACGGGACGACGACAGGTTTGGGGATTACAGCTTCTTTCATAGTAAATTCTCCATTTCTTTTAACTAATGAATGATTTAACAAAAATATTGCTTTTACCTTATACCTTTGACGTGTATGTTGTAATTATAACACAGAGAGCTGTCGAAATCAAAAAGGGGTCATATGTTTCACGTGAAACATTTGGTAATTATTAATAAAATGCAAAAATACTGTAAAAAAGCGAGAAAAAATGATAAAAGTGTGATAAAATTAATTATAAATTTCAATTAGCGATAAACCGGTCAGGAGGATATCCTCCTGACCAGTCACTGTAAAGAGCAATATCAAATTCATAATATAGAAAAGAGGTAAAGATTTTGGGATTATTAGACAACATGCTATCAAAAAGAGAGATTAAGAAGCTTGAGGCCAGGGCTCAGAAGATAAACGCACTGGAAAGCAGATTTGAGGCCATGACAGACACCGAGCTGAAGGCCATGACGCCCGAGTTCAAGAAAAGGCTCCAAAACGGAGAGACAGTAGATGATATCCTTGAGGAAGCTTTTGCGGCGTGCAGAGAAGGCGCAAAGAGATCTCTTGGCATGAGGCATTACGATGTTCAGCTCATGGGAGGTATGGTCCTTAACAGCGGAAGGATAGCCGAGATGAGAACTGGAGAAGGAAAGACACTCGTGGCTACGCTTGCGGTATATCTGAACGCCCTTGAGGGAAAAGGAGTTCATGTAGTCACTGTCAATGACTACCTTGCAAAGAGGGACTGTGAATGGATGAGCAAGCTCTACAATTTCATGGGGCTTACCACAGGAGTAATTGTTCACGGAATAAGCAATGAGCAGAGAAGAGCTGCGTATAACGCAGATATAACATACGGAACCAACAATGAGTATGGCTTTGACTATCTGAGAGACAATATGGTCATATTCCAGAATCAGAGAGTGCAGAGACCGCTTAATTATGCAATAGTGGACGAGGTCGATTCAATACTTGTGGACGAGGCAAGAACTCCGCTGATAATATCAGGCGCAGGAGACAAGTCGACTTCACTCTATACGACTGCAAACAGCTTTATTCAGCTTCTCAAG
>SAAM01000255.1 GCA_009929415.1 Clostridia bacterium
GCTGTTTCGGTTTACGAAAAGCTTCAGCATGATCTCAAGACTCCAATGTGGATAGAGAGAATTTTAGACGACTTCAGGGTTATTGATCTGGACTTAATCAAGAATGCATTAATAAAATAAAAAATTCAGGAGGAAAAGAGATGTCAAAAATTTACGATCTTATAATAATAGGAGCAGGACCGGCAGGACTTGCAGCAGGACTTTATGGAGCAAGAGCAAGACTGAGCACTCTGATAATTGAAAAAGACAAGACAGGCGGACAGATTGTTACTACTGATGAGGTTGCAAACTACCCGGGATCAATAGAAAACGCAACGGGACCATCGCTTATAGCAAGAATGGTTGAGCAGTGCGAGGAGTTTGGAGCAGAAAGAACAAAGGACACAGTAGTTGACTTTGACTTCGAGAGCAAGATCAAGACAATCAAAGGTGAAAAAGAAGAATACAAGGCAAAATCTGTAATAATAGCGACAGGAGCTACTCCAAAGAAACTTGGATGCCCTGGTGAAAAAGAACTTACAGGAAAAGGCGTATCATACTGCGCAACATGTGACGGTGCATTCTTTGAAGACATGGAAGTATTCGTAGTAGGCGGAGGAGACTCAGCTGTAGAAGAAGCTATGTTCCTTACAAAATTCGCTTCAAAAGTTACAATAGTTCACAGAAGAGATGCCCTTAGAGCTGCAAAGTCAATTCAGGAAAAAGCAATGGCAAATCCTAAGATAGCATTCAAATGGGATACAGTTATAGAAGAAGTAAAAGGTGATGGAATCGTTGAATCAGTAGTATTCAAGAATGTAAAGACTGGCGAGCTTGAGCAGTTTGATGCAGACGAAGAATTTGGCACATTCGGAATATTCGTATTCACAGGATATGACCCACAGACTAAGGTATTCCAGGGAAGACTCGCTACAAACCAGCAGGGATATATAATAGGCGATGAGCTTATGAGAACAAACTTTGAAGGAGTATTCGTAGCAGGAGACTGCAGAGAAAAGCTTCTCAGACAGGTTGTTACAGCTACAGCTGATGGAGCAATTGCAGCAGTTATGGCAGAGAAATACGTTGAAGAAAATGAATTTTAGTATATCATTTTAGTATATCATTACAATTCATTTTTTAGATATAATAAAGCCAACAGATTGTTAACTTTATTTTAAAAATTTTAGGAGGAAAAACATGTTTATATTCGACAAAGATAACTTTGAAGCTGAAGTACTACAGGCAGAAGGATATGTATTTGTAGATTTCTGGAGCGAGGGCTGCGAGCCATGCAAGGCGCTTATGCCTGACGTTGAGAAACTTGCTGAAACTTACGGATCTCAGATGAAATTCGGAAAGCTTGACTCTACAAAAGCAAGAAGACTTGCGATAAAAGAAAAAGTTCTTGGACTTCCAACAATGGCAGTATACAAGGATGGAGCAAAAATCGACGAACTTACAAAAGATGATGCAACTGTTGCAAACATCGAGGCAATGATCAAAAAATACATTTAATCAAAATAGTATTTTAAGATAAAACTATAAAAAATAATATCAAGGGAAACCAGGAGGTGGCTATATGCGTTTAGAAGTTGGAAATATCTTCATAAAAGACATACAATTTGCTGACACAACTAAGGTTGAAAATGGAGTGCTGTATGTTAACAAAGAAGAGCTGGTAAACTTACTATCAGAAGATGAGCATATAAAATCAATTGATTTAGAAATAGTAAAGCCAGGTGACAGTGTAAGAATAACACCTGTAAAAGACGTAATCGAACCAAGAGTTAAAGTTGAAGGAAACGGTGGAATATTCCCGGGATTCCTTAGCAAAGTTGACGTAGTTGGACAGGGAAAAACAAATGTACTTAAAGGTGCAGCTGTTGTAACTACAGGAAAGATAGTTGGATTCCAGGAAGGAATCATCGACATGACTGGCCCGGGAGCAGAATACACTCCTTTCTCAAAAACTTGCAACCTTGTTGTAATAGCTGAGCCAGCAGACGGACTTCTTCAGCATGCACACGAAGAAGCTGTAAGAATAGTAGGATTCAAGGCTGCAAAATACCTTGGAGAAGCAGGAAGAAACGTTACTCCGGATGAAGTAAACGTATATGAGACAAAGCCGCTGTTTGAGCAGGCTGCTGAGTATCCAGAGCTTCCAAAGGTTGCTTATGTATACATGCTTCAGACTCAGGGACTTCTTCATGACACATATGTATACGGAGTAGACGCTAAGAAAATAGTACCTACAATAATATACCCAACAGAAGTAATGGACGGAGCTATAGTATCAGGAAACTGCGTATCTGCATGTGACAAGAACCCAACTTATGTTCACATGAACAGCCCGATAATCCATGACCTTTACAAGCTTCATGGAAAAGAATATAACTTCATGGGAGTTATAATAACAAACGAAAACGTATACCTTGCAGACAAAGAGAGATCATCAAACTGGTCAGCAAAACTTGCAGAGTACATGGGACTTGATGCAGTTATAATATCAGAAGAAGGATTTGGTAACCCAGATACTGACCTTATGATGAACTGCAAGAAGATAACTGCAAAAGGAATCAAGACTGTAATAGTAACTGATGAGTATGCAGGAAGAGACGGAGCTTCTCAGTCACTTGCTGACTCTGATCCAGCTGGAGATGCTTGTATATCAAACGGAAATGCAAACATGATAATCGTGCTTCCAAAGCTTGACAAGATAATAGGACACATAGAAGTAGTTGACTATATAGCTGGTGGATTCGCAGGATCTACAAGAGAAGACGGATCACTTGAAGTTGAGATTCAGGCTATAACTGGAGCAACAAGTGAAGTAGGATTCGGATATCTTACAGCAAGAACTTACTAATATCGAAATATACTGATTAAAAATAAAAATCACAGGAGGAACACAATGAGCTTTTTCGAAGGAAAAAAATTAATAATCATTGGCGACCGTGACGGAATTCCGGGTCCTGCCATAGAAGAATGTGTAAAAGGAAAAGATGCAGAGGTAATATACTCATCTACAGAATGTTTTGTCTGAACTGCTGCTGGGGCG
>SAAM01000256.1 GCA_009929415.1 Clostridia bacterium
GCTGTCTTGAGCTCGTAGGTGTCGTAGTAGGAGCCGCTGTAATTCAGCTCCCCGCCGAGCACCGACTGTGCCGCCTTCGCCGCATCCACTCGTATGAGCCCCGTCATTTCGATCTCGATTCCGAACCGTATTGCCTTGTCCATGCTCGCTACCTCTCTTTGGTGTGTTTTTCTTCGTACTGTAGTAATCACTCAAAGTGGGATAGATAGCAAGTGTATATATAAAAATAAGATACACTATCTATTAGAGGGTAGAATTATGAATGGATTTTGCTATCCTTGTCTTAATCTTTTGGATTTCTTTGCGTTGAGAATGGATGTAGGCTCTCCAAGCTATATAATTGCACTTAAGAAGCTTGACAACTGTGATATCGGAGGGGGAGAATAGGCAAAGCATCGCAAGCAAAATGGGAGTGCTTCTGTAATTTTCCTTTGAGGGGATATCGATTCTGTGGATAGTTGTAAAGGTCCCAGTTCCCTCCCAAATATATACGTAAAGGGTGGTGGTATATCAAACACATTGCAAGCATTTTATTAGTTCTCGTTTTGACTATCCCCCTTTTTAGTATTTCCATAAGTGCAACAGGAGTGGGGGCTACCATAAGTGATGCCAAGGCTATTGCCAGCCAGGAACTTCTTTCCCAAATATCTGTTACTGTTTCTTCCAAGCAGAGGGTCATGCAATCAGTCTCAGCAAATGAAAAGACCGAACTCTTTTTTGAAGACATCCAATTACGATCAGATCTCAACCTAATCGGGTTACAATACCAAATAGTAGAAGAAAAAAAACGTTTTGTTGTAACAGCATCCATTTCAGAGGATACACTGCCCCTGTATTTGGAGAAGTTAGCTTCGGTGAAAAATAACATTGAAGAGATTGAGAATCGCTTGGAAGAACAATCAAGTGTAGAAGTTAAAAAGGTTTATCTATTGAAGTTAATTGGCTTTTATAAAGAGTACGAAGCCTACAGTACGATAGCCAAGATACTTGATGAAAAGGCTGTTGTCCCCAAGTTATCCAGAACAAAAACCGGGGCCGAGTTGGATTACCTCAATCTTCTAATCGCTGAATCAGATCTGCTTACTTCTACACTTACAAACCTGAATCAAAACGCTATCTCTCCAAAAGATCACATGGCAACAGTTGAAGCCCAAAACAAAATCCAGCTGATTGCCCAACAACTGGAAATGAATCAAAGGGAACGTGAGCGTATTAAACAAGAGCAAGCCAAACAGCGGGAATATTTCTTTGCTAGTGTAGACATTGCGATACAAGAGAGTGCCCAACGCATGAGTCAGTTGGCTGATACCATAAATGAGCAGAGCTGCAATGGTAGGATAAGTGAAGAACCCTTGGAGTATATTCGGACTATTGAAGAGATTAAGCAACGCTATCTGGAGATAAAGACAACTATTTTAAATGAATATGATTTGTTGGCAATAGGAATCAGAAATCGATATGCACAAGAAATCAGAATCATTGAAGACTCATCCTATCGGATGGGAGAGATAGTTAATGGTTTGCCTACTGATTGGGCGGTCAAGCTTAGAAATGATCAGATCTCCCAAAAAAATCTTGAAATGCAAATGGAACTGGAATCCGTTATGAATACACTTGAAGATTCAGTTTCGTCTAAAATGTATGATTTGCAAACAGCCATCGAATATAGCAATAGGAGCCTAGAAGCCAAGACCTTTATAATTGATTCCTCCTTGGATAATGTTGTTTATAAAATAGGATCCTATGATGGACTAGAAAGAGGCTGGCCCGTGGCCATCCAGTTTACCATCCTTGGAGCAGATTTCTCCCATGACCTTTATCTCCCTTATTCGAAGCTCACCTCATCTCCTCTTCCCAAACTCTCGGTAGAAACTGATAAGGATATGCAGGCATATCATGACTATCTGAATAACGTCGAGTTGTATGAAACTTTTATCAAGACAACTGACAACCCCTTGATCATTGATATCAGCTACTCAATTAGTATGCTGGATAAGCCTTCAGCATATATAATCACTCCCAGGTCTTATTCAATCAAACGAGCTGATACCGGACAAAACTTCTTCTCCCAATCGATAGAAAATGCGGTCTTGTATTCAAAAGAATTCTCATTTCAACCAGCGAATTCTCTTCCCTTTTCTTATGATGCGAGCTATGCACGTGAGATGCAGGAAGTTACAGAAAAACTAAAAAGAATTGCCAAGCAAGAGAATACCAAAAAAATCTTAGACGCCCAATTAGCAGAATCGAAGATGTATTACCGATCTGGGATAGGTCTCAGCGTAGGTTATGGGTTATATGAGTACGAGTACACCGATTATTATTTTTACAGTTCTTGGGAAAGTACAGAGCTTGTACTTGACTTTCCAATATCTTTTTCTGCTTTTATGACTCCTGTAAACTATCTTTATATAGGGTTAGGCTTGGACGCTCATATACTGCTTGATTTCGAAGAAACATATCCTTCATATATTGGAATAGCCCCTATTCTAGGTTTTGTGTATCCATTCCCTACTGAAAGGGATACAAATTTTTGGAAGCCATTCGTAGAGCTCCGCTTTGTGGCAAGTGCTGTTGGCCTTGAGTCTGTCCTTTGCCTTGGCTTGTCATATGATGAGATAGGGTTAGGATTCGGTGGGGAAATGGCTTTGCGATTGCACACCTCCGGACCTCTACAAGGTATGGTTTCAATGCTGTATGGTATTACATTCTGATAGTGAAGCAGATGGAATCCACTAGCAGCACATTTTTGAAAACGAATGTTGGTCCTATAAAATTACTTGTAGGGTTTTACGTTTAGGCTTTTCAGCCTGGGCTAGAGGGTTCTCTTTTTATGTAGGCAAGGTCAGATCACGGGTAATCCAACAAAGGAGATCCTCTTGAGCAACACCAGTTCGATATTCACGATATATGATGTACCCGCTATTAGAGCACTGGACAGTATCAGCATGAAAAACTTCCAGCTTCTCATGGGCTGCGGCACGATAGATCCGGCCAACCCATCGCTTACGGTGATGGGCTTGGTCGCAACTGAGAAT
>SAAM01000257.1 GCA_009929415.1 Clostridia bacterium
ATTCATGCAGGTTTTCTACATTTCTTTCTTGATTGTTGAAGCAACTTCTCCTTTGTTCTTCCTTTGGTAGGTAGATAGGAGGATTGTTATGGCCTCAGTTATCAGGAGCTTGGGAATTACAGGCATCAGCGGGTACCCGCTTTCAGTGGAGGTGGCGATCATCGCAGGCCTTCAGACAACCACCATCGTCGGGTTGGGGAACAGTGCTGACAAGGAGTCAAAGGGCGTTCTATAGGTACCAAGCACAAATGTCACCCCTTTGTGGGAATATCAATTGATAGTAGGAATCCTAACTCATGCCTGGCAGCTATTTGAAAGCCAAACCTTTCCTTTTTAGAAGCCTCCATAGTCTGACACGCTGAATACATTGAGAGGCATTTCGTCCAACAAGTGGCGTTTAAAATGATTGTGATGGATTGTTCTGTACAAACTGTAAAATTGGTGTGCCTGATGTGAAGGCTGTGCTAAAATGTCGAACGATTGTGCATATGATCGAGATTAATCAAATAAGAGGAATTCAATGAGAAAGAAAGGGATACCAATAGAAGTCATGATAGTTTTAATTGCTATTGGAGTTATCCTTATATTTAGTAATAAGTTATTTGTCCATCATGAATGGAAGGATGCTACATGTATCGAACCGAGAGTATGTTTAAACTGTGACAAAACCGAAGGGTCTCCATTAGGGCATACCTGGGTAGAAGCTACTTGTACTGATCCTGCAACTTGTACAAGTTGTGGGAGTATTGAAGGTTCTGCACTTGGACATTCGTGGGCCGAAGCAGACTGCTTGACACCAAAGACGTGTTCCAGATGCCATAGTACCGAAGGTTCTTCCCTTGGGCATGAGTGGACAAATGAAACCCATGAGAATCCATCAACCTGCAAGCGATGCGGAGTGATGATACCAATGGCACGCCCTGGAAAGAACGGGCAAGTGTTTATCGATAAGAATCCTAACAAGAACTCCAAGCTGACTATCGATAATACTCAAGGAAGTTCTGACACCTACGTTAAACTTAAGAATTCTGGAATGAGTGATATATTCTCGTTCTATGTGTATAAGGGAACGAGGGTAGTGGCAGCTGTTCCATCAGGTAATTTTACTGTCTACTTCTCGTATGGAACCGATTGGTTCGGCCCGAAGCATGGTTTCGGAAATGCTGGGAGATATACAAAGGACGAGGATCTGCAAGATTTTAGTAAATATGAGATTTCCTATACATTATATCCAGTACGATATGGAAACTTTTCTGAAACAAAAATTCCTCAATCAGAGTTCTAAAGTTCATCAGGCATCACACATTACAGCACACAGCAGGAAGAAGCCAAATGTTAACGCGTAAGCGAGAAGTTGGGAAACTCCCGGAATAGAAACGGCTTTTTCAGCAACTCTCCCAGCGGTTTTTAAAGCTCTCTTCGCTTTGCCGACGCTCTCAAACGTTGTATGATTGATATCTGAGAATAGTTCAGCATATTTTTGGTTTTTAAATAAGAACTCAACATAGTGATATTCATTACGCATTTTCAAACTGGAAGAGATGTTGTGTTCTGGACAGCAGAAAAAATCAACGTTCATAGTTGATGTACTATAATAGGTTTTCCTTCCACTACTACCTGTTACTTTGGTACAGGAGCTTCGTAGACTTTGTTTGTGTATAGTCTGCTTCAAGCAATAAGGGCAGATTTTTGGGATGAAGAATGATTTTTCATAGAGTTTAACCGAGTACCAATTTTCAGAAGTATCAACAAAGGGCGTATCATTATAATGAGGTGCTCTATATCGATCTTGATTTTCATTTCTCGTATTGGAGCTTGCAGAATTTTCTGTTTTGGTTTCTTCAACGGCTGTGGTTTCTTCAGATAGATGCTTTTTAATGATATCCCAAGCTTCATTTATCTGTTTCGCCATATCCTCGCTTCTTGAATCAGTATTGACGTCCGGATGATAGTGTTTCATGAGCCTCTTATACGAGTTATAAAGCTTGTCGTAGTTCTTTTCGTCACTATCACATTCCAATATCTTGTAAGCTTCTTTTATGGTTATCACTAACACTGGGCTATCCTTTTCTTTGAATTGTAACATATAGTACAAGTTTTGTGACAGTCAAACCAACAACGTACTAACACGACACTCCTCTACCCGATATGATTGGGGCCGGAGTGTGAGATGCGTGAATTTCAATCTTATGATGATCAAGAATCCATGGTTTTCTCTAGGGCTACAGGCCTCGGAGAGCCTGCTCATCTATCTGTAGATCCGCCGCTTTCACATTCCACGGTTCGAGCTTTTGTCATAATCTGTCTCTATATCCTACCAGAGAGAGTCCTTGCTTTCACACTTCTATCGACAATCTATCATAGTCTTTTCTAGTAAGCCTAATTGTTGCATTGTAAGTGAAAGCTGGAATGCTCTTGGTGTTTGACGAGTGCATAGTTGTAAAGCCTAAGAAAAGATTGACAGATTATAGTTCAAATTCCCGACCTAATTATATCTAGGTCTCCTCGTCTTCCTGTTCGGCATCGTCTTCAGGCTCTATTGGCTTCTCAAGATTCACTGTATTTCCCTTCCAATGGTACTCTTTCTTTAAGAGGCTGAAAATCATAGCCTCTGTGCCTTGGTAGGCACCGTCCACAGGTCCTTGTAGGTACCGGTGAAGTGGATTCTGGAATAGGTGGATACCTTATTAAACATGTCCCTGAAATCCCAGTACTTCCTCTCCCTGGGCTTGATGGCCGAGACCTTGCCTCTCAGGTCGTTGAGCCGGTTGCAGTCCAACAGGTTCTTCATGTCAATGTGCGCAGGGTGTTGTTTCGGGATGCAAAAGATATCTCCATGGAATTGGAAGACTTCTCGGTTGCTCGATACGGACGGTTGACCAATGGTGGTGATGTTCTTTTTGCCACAAATCCGGCCATCCGATTGCCACAAACCCGAATCAGGGCCATGTGCTACAGCTCGGATAAAGCAGGTGATACATTCATTGACATGAAATCCTTCGAAGGCCCGTTGCATCGCATCTT
>SAAM01000258.1 GCA_009929415.1 Clostridia bacterium
GCAGCGCTTCTGTGTGACAGCGGTGAGATAATAAGAGGCTGCAACATAGAAAATGCTGCCTACAGCCCTACGAACTGCGCTGAAAGGACAGCGATTTTCAAGGCAGTAAGTGAAGGTAAGATGGACTTCACAGCAATAGCCGTAGTGGGAGGTCCTCAGGAAGCGCCTCCGGCAGAGATTATATCTCCATGCGGTGTATGCAGGCAGGTAATGATGGAGTTCTGCGATCCTGATACGTTTGAGGTGATACTTGCCAAAAATGAAAGGGAATATAGAATCTACAAGCTTGGCGAGCTCCTGCTTCTGGGATTTTCACCAAAGAATCTATTGAAAAACATATAGATTTGAGTGCTCATGAGAATTTAAAGGCATGAAATTCATTTGAAAGACTCTTGTTTAAATGAGCATTCCAAAAAAACAGGAAAAGGCTTTTATTTTAATGACAAATGTGATAATATTTGTAGTGGTAACTAATATTATCAAAAAATCGGGAGGATATTATGAAAAAATTACTTAGCTTAATGCTTGTAATGGTACTTGGAATATCAGTACTTACAGGCTGTTCTGGCGGAGATTCAGACAGTGGCTCTAACACTTATGAGCTTGCTCTAATCACTGACGTTGGAACAATTGATGACAAATCGTTCAACCAGGGTGCGTGGGAAGGTCTCGTTAAGTATGCAACAGAAAACGAAATAACTCACAAATACTATCAGCCATCTGAAAAAACTACAGATGCATACCTTTCATCAATCGATCTTGCTGTTAAAGCGGGAGCGAAGGTAGTAGTAACACCGGGATATCTTTTTGAGCCTGCAGTATTCAAGGCACAGGATACTTACCCAGATGTAAAGTTCATACTTCTTGACGGAACTCCGCAAGATGGAACTTACACTGAATTCAAATTAAATGATAACGTTTATTCAGTGTTCTACGCTGAAGAGCAAGCTGGTTTCCTTGCAGGATATGCTGCAGTTAAAGAAGGACACACTAAGCTTGGATTCATGGGTGGAATGGCAGTTCCTGCAGTTGTAAGATTCGGATACGGATTCGTACAGGGTGCTGAATATGCAGCTGAAGAAATGGGAATCACAGGACTTGAGGTTAAATACAACTACACTGGAGATTTCAAGGCTACTCCTGAAGTTCAGTCTAAGGCAGCTTCATGGTACCAGGGTGGAACAGAAGTTATATTCGCATGTGGTGGAGCTGTAGGAAACTCAGTTATGGCTGCTGCGGAAGCTTCAAGCGGAAAAGTTATCGGAGTTGACGTTGATCAGTCTGCAGAATCTGCAACTGTAATAACTTCAGCTATGAAGATGCTTGGACAGTCAGTATATGATGCTATAGCAGCATACTATGCAGATTCATTCCCAGGCGGAGTGAGCGCTACTCTTGGAGCTGACGTTGATGGCGTTGGTCTTCCAATGGAAAACAGCAAATTCGAAGTATTCACTCAGGCAGATTATGATGCTATCTACGCAAAACTCGTTGCTGGCGAAATATCTATAATGAAAGATAAAGACGGCGATGCAGAAGTTAAGCTTGCAGATATACCAGTATCAGCTGTAGCTGTTGAAGAAATAGCTTAATACCTGTTAAAAAGGATTTCATGCAGAATAATGTAATAAAGGGGAAAAGGTGTGGAATATACACACCTTTTTTCAAATTCATAAAGATATGGAAAATTTGGAAAATACAGACAAAAAACATGTTTTGCATTTAAAGAGGCTTAAAATTGGGAATATTTCATAGTAACCGACCAGTATTTATTTGAACTGATATTTTTATTAAATTTATAAAGAATGGAGATAATATGAGTTATTGTATCGAAATGATAAACATAACCAAAGAATTTCCCGGAATAATCGCTAATGACAATATAACGCTGCAGGTAAAAAAGGGCGAGATCCATGCGCTTCTTGGTGAGAACGGCGCGGGAAAATCCACTCTGATGAGTGTGCTTTTCGGACTTTATCAGCCTGAAAAAGGAATCATAAAAAAAGATGGCCAGGAAGTAAAAATAAAGAATCCAAATGATGCCAATGACCTCGGAATCGGAATGGTGCATCAGCATTTCAAGCTCGTAGAGGACTTTACTGTCCTTGAGAACATAGTGCTTGGAATGGAAACGACAAAGCATGGCGTGCTAAAGATGGAAGATGCCAGAAAAAAGGTAATGGAGCTGAGCGAACGCTACAATCTTTCCATAGATCCGGATTCGAAGATTGAAGATATAACTGTAGGAATGCAGCAGAGGGTAGAGATACTCAAGATGCTCTACAGGGACAACGAAGTCCTGATATTCGATGAACCAACGGCAGTGCTTACCGCAGCTGAGATAGATGAACTGCTTAACATAATGAAAAACCTGATAGGTGAAGGAAAGAGCATAATATTCATAACTCACAAGCTCAATGAGATAAAGCGTGCGGCAGACAGATGTACCGTGCTCAGAAAAGGAAAATATATAGGTACAGTAGAAGTTGCAGAAACCTCGAAGGAAGAGCTTTCAAGGATGATGGTCGGAAGGGATGTCAGCTTTGAAGTGGATAAATCTCCTTCAAATCCAGGAAATGTAATACTCGAGGTAAAGAATCTCAGCGTAAAGTCCAAGACTTCTCAGAAGAGCCTGCTGAACAATGTCAGCTTCAAGGTGAGAGCGGGAGAGATCCTAAGCATTGCAGGGATAGAGGGCAATGGACAGTCGGAGCTCGTATATGCAATAACCGGACTTATGAAATCAAACGGCGGAGAGATAATCCTAAACGGAAAGAACATAGAAAATGAGTCCATAAGAAACAGGACGCTCACGGGAATGGGCCATATACCGGAAGACAGGCACAAGCACGGCCTGGTTCTCGACTACACGCTCGCTGAGAACATGATACTTCAGACCTACTTCAAGGAGCCTTTCCAGAAGAACGGATTCCTCCAGAACAATGAGATCGAGAAGTACTCAGACAGGCTCATAAAGCAGTTTGACGTCAGGAGCGGCCAGGGCTCAGATACTGTAGCAAG
>SAAM01000259.1 GCA_009929415.1 Clostridia bacterium
CTGCGTCATCGAGGTCTCGTTTTCCGTGAGCCTAATGTCCTTCTTCTTTATATCCCAGAAATAATATGAGAGCATGCTCTTCATGTATCCGAGAAACCTGATGTCCCGCTCCACGTCAAACTCCCTCACGAGCATTATGCACTTCATCCTTCCCATCTGCATCAGGTCCTCATCCATATACCCGAAATACCTTCTGCAGCACGTGATTATGAGCGGCTCCATCCTTTCTATGAGCTCTGCCATCGCATCGTTGTCCCCGCATTTCGCCTTTGCCATGAGCATCTCCACTACCGCGTACTTCTTTCCCTGACCATTTTCCATAAAATACCTCCCTTTTCTTCGCTTGTATGCATGTTTGCATACATAATAGTTAAAAAAACACATACCAAAATATATCAAAAATAAAAATATATGAAAAACAAAAATAAAAAGCATCAGCATACCCCCATGAGAATTACAGAAGGTACAGGCCGAGGTTCTTCATCCTTATCTCTGCCGCTTTTCTGGACACGCCAAAGCATCCTGCCAGGCAGTCTATCAGGCCTGATTCCTGAGCGTTTCTATCCACAGCCCCAAGCTCGAGCGCCTTCTTTCTGAACATGTTTTCAGGCATGAGTATAGCCGCAGCGAGGCTGTCTGCCTGCCACTCTATCCACTCCTCAGAGGTCCTTGGACTCATGAGTGTCTGTGCGCCGCATCTGCATGCCCTTGCCGCCGATCGGTCTCCGGGATTAACAGCCATGAACCTCAGCTGATGAAGCTCCCAGTGGATCATCTCATGCGCGATCGTGAATCTGTCCCTTCCCCTGAACTCGAGGGTGCTGCTCTCGACAAGGAGGCTGCCCTTACGGTAATGCCTTCTTATGTATCTGCCCTTTTCCCTGTCATAGACCTGTACCTCTCCGTCAGAAAATATCATCATACCAAGTATGTCCTTATCCTCGCCAAGGCTCACATAATCAATCTCAAGACCCATAGAGAGCTCGGCAATATCCTCCACAGGAAGCGGCATAGGCTTTTCAAGCGCCTCCGGAAAGTACTTCGTCAGAAATCCGGCCGCAATGGAGTCAATGTCTTTCTTGTATATTATAGGTACCAGGTCGCTGCTGAGATTCACAGGCATTTCCCCCTCATTTGTTATATATTTGTATTTCTTCTACGCAAAATGCTGCTATCTCCGCAGATCTTACCCTCGCGCTGCAGCTGAGGAGAAACCACTGCTCCACATCCTCAGATACTGCCGTGCCATAAAAACAGTCCCCTATCTCTATCATGGCAGACACGAGAAGCTTGAAATATACCTCATCGTCCTCCTGAGTGATTTCAGATGCTCTCATTATCCTCACCCGGCTGACGTTTGCGCTAAGAGCCTCGCTCACATAGAAGGCCCTTCTCGTGAGGTCATACTCGCTGCGCTTTTCATTCACATGGTCTCTTACAGCCTCATGTATCTGAGCATGAAACCTGTCCTTAAGCAAAATCTCGAGCATCAATACCCCCTGTTATTCATCCACGTCCAGAGCCCTGATGAATTCCTTCCACGCCCTGTCGGCTACCTCGCTGCTGCCCTGCTCACCCTTCTTGCGGGCCTTTCTGAGCGCGATCCTCGCAAGGTCGCTTTCCTTGATATAATCCGGCAGATCCATGGGAATCTCGTCCCTGTCCTGAGAGGCTATGTCTATCATGAAATCCGTCTCTTCCTGAGACAGGCCAAGCAGCTGAGCTATCTCCATGAGCTTTGGCAGCGCCGGTGGATTTCTCCTGCCTTTTTCTATGTCGCTCCAGTACGCAGGCGAAAGCTCCAGCAGGTCTGCCATACGCCTTAGGCTCAGGCCCCTGTTCTTTCTCTTTTCAACTACAAAATCTCCAAATCTGTTGGGATTCACAAAAACCACTCCTTCAATCACAACTGCGTGTATGCTTCCATGAGTACACTTTACCACATGCCAATATGGCTGTCAAGAAGATTCTGAAAATTTATTTTATCTTCCCGAGAGCCTCGATTATCTGATCCAGCCCGATGGCCCCGCTTACATGATGCTTTCCGTTTATGACAAGGTGAGGCACGCTTCTTACGCCGTATCTCTCCGCAAGCAGAAGGTCCGCTTCCACTGCCTCCAGAGTCTCCGGAGCCTCATAATGCCTCTTCCAGGCTTCAAAATCAGTGCCGGTCTCCCTGACTACGCTCTCTATGACTTCCTGATCGCCTATGTTCAGGCTCCTTACAAACAGGGCATTTTGCAGCGCATCAAACACATCCCAGTAGGAAGCGCTCCCGCCCGCAAAATAAGCCGCCTTGCACGCCAGAAGGCCCTTCATAGACCCCGGAAACAGAAAATCCGCCTTGCGCATTCCTGCTATGTTGAACCTGTGCCGGTCATCGTTCTCGTTCGCATGCTCCCAGTGGCCGAGGATCTCGTCCTTTGCCTCTTCCCTTGAGCCAAACATCACATCAAAATCATATTCCTCCCTCACAAGCGCAAAGGAGCGGTGGATTATCTCAGCATCCGGCATCAGCTTCTCAATCTGGCGCATCCTGTAGGACATCGGAAAGCAGAAGCTGCAGATCACATCATGAAAAAACTCTACGCTAAGCTTGCTCATACAAAATTCCTCCTCTTACTTACATATATCATATTTACATAAACTATTCCTGACCATTCCTGCCCCTCACAAGCTGCTTAATCGTATCCCTGAGATAAATATAGCTCTCTATCCTGAATATCCTTGCAAGCGCAGTATAGATGAATATGCCGCAGATGACCTGAACCGCCAGCCTCTGCCACACTGCAAGATCCAGAAATCCCAGCATATAGACCGCTGCTCCCATGAGCGCAGAGATAAGAAGCGCAGGAAGTATGTCCAGGATCTGCTCTTTGTAGCTGTAGCCCAGAAGCTCCTTGTTTGGCCAGGCGTTTATAAAGGACGCTGTCATGCCTGCAAAAACCTGCCCTGCCGCTATGGCATACACCCCAAAAGGAAGGCTCA
>SAAM01000260.1 GCA_009929415.1 Clostridia bacterium
TGAGTTTATTTTTTCCTGCGCCCTTTTCAGAGTAAGCGGCGATATTCCGGTAGCGATGAAAGAGACCCTTTCTGCAAGGTTAAGCACGTGGTCAGAGACACGCGAGAGATGCCTCAGAGTAAGGATCACTATACAGAAAAGCTTCAGCTTATCGCTTTCACACGCCTTTTCGGATCCTAACAGCACATCGATCTTTGATACCGCGTTTTTCCTTATACCCTTGATCGCCTTTCTGCGGTCCCTTGCAGTACAGATGACCGTTTCATCGTCCCCGGCAAAGGCGTCCGTCACTTCCCTGATCATCCTGATGTTTTCCTCGGCCATTCTCTCCACGAATGGAATGATCTCTTCAGGAAAGTGAAGGCCATTTGGAAGATCAAGCACATTCATTGCTATATTCACTGACTGGTCTCCTATCCTTTCAAGATCCACGATTATCTTCATCACTGAATAGACAAAGCGAAGATCCTCCCTGACAGGCTGCCTCATCGCGATCGAATAGAGACATTCCTGATCTATCTGCTCTTCTTTTTCATCTATCAGGTCGTCTTCTTCTATCACTTTTTTTGCCAGTTCAGGATCTCCCGTTTTGAGTGCAAGAACTGCATTTTCAATAGAAGCTGCCGCATTTTCCGACATCTCCTGCACGAGAAGCCTCAGTCTCTCTTTATCAGATGCGTAAAGATAACTTTGAACGCTGCTTTGATTTTTGTCTTCGACCGTCTTTTCGTTCATCCTGATCTTCCCTTTCAAAAAGGTATTCTTAACAGGGGTTTTCGCGTTCAGGCATTATATAAAGTTCTTCATCCTCAGCCAGTATTTTCGACATGCCAAAGAAACCCTGCATCAGCGATATCACTCTTATTGCCTTGGAAATATCCCTACCGTAAGAATAACTGCCGGTGATCTCATCCCTTATTTTCCTGCAGATCTCACCATATTCTATTTCCAGTTCCCTGGTTTTCTTTATCAGTCCCTTTTCGCCGATAACAAATGCCCTCAGGCTCGTACGCATTATTTTTCCTGAATGCTCAGACCACTCGCTCCAGAGCTTTTTGCCTGCTCTTTCCCTGATCGCGGCATGCGCAGCTTCATCTGAAAGTATCTCGCTGATCTCTCCGCAAAGAGTTTTTGACATTGAGCGGAGGATAGACATCGTTCTGCTCACTGACGCGAATTTTTCCTGCAGTTTCGGATCTTCAGCGGTCACACGTATCCTGTAGGAATAATCCTGGCATGACTTACTCAGTTCTTCTATCGCTTCGGGCAATTTTTCAAAAACAGTCATTTCTCTCTCAGAAGGTATCATCAGCATCTGCAGGTAGGCTTCGATATAGTTCGAAAGCCGGGTCATCTCCCTTGAAAGGAGCAGTACCGCTACGGAAGGAACAGAAAGGAGTTCCTCCTCTATATACATCGGCTGGTCCAATTCTCCGGAGGCACTGACCAGGCGCACAGAAAGGCGGCTGAGTAAAGAAGAAAAGGGCAGAAAGATCATTATGTTAAACAGGGCGATTATTATCTGTCCATAGACAAGCTCCTGGACTACACCAAGGCCTGCGCCATTCAAAAGCCTGTGGGCAGAAGGGATCATAAAGGCAAAAGCAAGAGAGCCGATAAGGTAATAAACGGAGGAGCAAAACCCCAGCCTCCTGGCGCTCAGCCCTCCTCCAAAGCTAGCCGTGACCGCAATAAGGGACGATCCCAGATGGGCTCCAAGAGCGATAGGCAGGGCAGAAACAGCCGGAAGAGCATCAGAAAGAGCAAGCGCTATTCCAAGCCCTATTATCGCAGACCTGCTTTGAAAGATAGCGGCAAAAACAAACGCTGACACACCCATCAGAAGAGGGGACGATGACCAGGCGAGCGCTATCTCTCTTGCTTTACCATCTTCAAAGAGCGATCCTGAGCCGATCCGTAAAAACATCATACCCAGGAAAATGATGGTGATGCATCTCAAAACTCCGGCAACCATACGTATCTTCCTGTTTTTCAACTTGCTAAGCAAAAAAGCTCCTGCAAAAAGGAGCGGCGCATAATCAAAAATATTGAAACTAAGAAGGACTGAGACAAGAGTCCCTCCCAGGCTTGCTCCCATGACCATCATCAGGGAATCTGCAAGCAAGAGTATCCCGGCATCCACAAAACCTATCCCAAATGAGATAGCGATCGCGCTGCTTTGCGCAACAGCGGCAAGCAAAGCTCCAAGGAGGAAAGACCTGCTCTTGTTCCCTGTGAGCCTTCCTATTCCCTCTTTTAAGCCTCCGCTGATATCCTGTCTAAAAAAACGGGCGCTTTCCTGAGCGCCGTAAAGGAACAGTGCAAGACCGCCTGTTATGCTGACAAAACTGTTTATCGCTTCCGTCTCACGCACCTCCTTTTAAAAAGACCTTCCAGATTTTTATCCTATCCTCCGGTCATGCTGTACAAAATGCCGTGCCTCAGGCCCCTGTCGCTGACAACTATTTCCGTGCACCCCGCAAATCGCATTGCGTATCTGATAATGCATGCGCCTGCAAGGATGATATCCGCCCTTTCCGGATCAAGACCCGGAATTTTACGTCTTTCCTCAGGGCTTTTAACTGAATATTCTCCTATCTGTCTCTCTACTTCTTCTTCAGGGAGGACCGTTCCGTGTGCTTCTTCCGGATCGTATTCCTCCATCCTTTTGTAAACAGAGGCCATGCTTGTGACATTTCCTCCGATGCCAACGGCCATATCAACCTTGAAAGGGGGCTTTACACTGTCAAAGACCTGTTTTAGTTCATAACCCGCTTTTTCAAGATCTTCCTCCAAAATCGTATCATTTGAAAAGAATTTTTCCGTGAGGAGCAGTGCGCCGGTTTTTAGGCTGGCTTTGCAGACAATCTCTCCCTTTTCGGCAAATACCAGTTCTGTGCTTCCTCCGCCCGTATCGATCGTGCAGTACCTGTTAACATTACTCAGGTCAAAGCCTGATACAGCCCCAGAAAAAGAAAGCAGCGCCTC